>NZ_RBMB01000060.1:0-6436 GCF_003989485.1 Kocuria sp. HSID17590
TCGATATCGGCTTGGCGGATCCACTTATGCAGCGTCATTTCGTGGACTCCGAAGTCCTTCGCGATCTGCGCGATGGTGATGCCGTCCTCACGGGACCGGGCCACTCGCACGACGTCTTCGCGGAACTCCTGGGGGTAGGGAGCGGGCATGATGCACATCCTTCCAGGCCGCCCAACGGGCAAGCCAGATCAGATGTCACCTATCCGTGCGGCAGTCCCCCTTGATGTGAGAGGTGTGGAGGATGGCTACCAAGCATTGGAGCATGAGGACTGGCGATGTCCCCGAGGGGTTGCGGCGTCAGTGGCGAGCGGACAGGGCCTTGCGGCCGGCGATGTTCTCTCCGGGCAGGCCGCAACCGTCTCGGACGGTGCAGCGTGACTTCTGGCGTCTCATTGCGACGGGGATCTCAACGGCGGAGGCCGCGCTCGTGGTGGGTGTGTCGATCCCGGTGGCCTCGCGGTGGTTCCGCCACGCTGGCGGCATGCCACCGATCAGTCTGGTCGAACCCAGTGGGCGATATCTCAGCTTCGCCGAGCGTGAGGAGATCGCCATCCTGAAGGCCCAGGGCAAGGGGGTTCGCACCATCGCCCGGGCTCTGGGCCGTGATCCAGGCACGATCAGTCGTGAGCTGCGCCGCAACGCCGCTACCCGAGGCGGGAAACTCGAATACCGAGCCATGGTCGCCCAGTGGAAAGCCCACGAGGCCGCCAAGAGGCCCAAAGAAGCGAAGATGGTGACCAACCCGCGGTTGCGTGACTACGTCCAGGACCGGCTCGCCGGCAAGGTCACCCACCCTGACGGCCGCACCGTCAACGGCCCAGACACGCCAGTCTGGAAAGGGTTGAACAAGCCCCACCGGGCCGACCGTCGCTGGTCGAAGGCCTGGAGCCCGGAGCAGATCAGCCACCGCCTGCGCATCGAGTTCGGTGATGATGAGTCCATGCGGATCAGTCACGAGGGGATCTACCAGTCACTGTTCATCGAGGGCCGCGGGGCGCTGAAGCGGGACCTGGTGACCTGCCTGCGCACCGGCAGGGCTCTGCGCTCGCCGCGTGAGCGTTCGCGGAACAAGCCCCATGGCCATGTCACCGCCGATGTCGTGATCAGCGAACGGCCCGCGGAGGCCGCGGATCGGGCTGTTCCCGGCCACTGGGAAGGCGACCTGATCATCGGCACCGGCCGCTCCGCGATCGGCACCTTGGTCGAACGCCACAGCCGCGCCACGATCCTGGTCCATCTGCCTCGCTTGGAGGGCTGGGGCCAGACGCCGCCGGTCAAGAACGGCCCCTCGCTGGGCGGTTACGGTGCGGTCGCGATGAACACCGCGCTCGCCGCGTCGATCACCGCTCTGCCGCAGCAGCTGCGCAAGACCATCACCTGGGACCGCGGCAAGGAACTATCCGCTCACGCCACCTTCGCCCTGGAGACCGGCACGAAGGTCTACTTCGCTGACCCCCACAGCCCATGGCAGCGGCCCAGCAACGAGAACACCAACGGGCTGCTGCGTCAGTACTTCCCCAAGGGCACCGACCTGTCCCGCTGGACAGCAGAAGATCTGGAAGCCGTGGCCCACACCCTAAACAGCCGCCCCCGCAAGACCCTCGGCTGGAGAACACCGGCCGAGGTCTTCGAAAAGCAACTACAATCCTTGGAAGAAGCCGGTGTTGCGACGACCGGTTGAACCTGCCGTGGCTCCGACCAGCAGAGCGATGTCAGCAGTTGGCTTTCCATCTCAGCGGTGCCGCTGGAAGGATGCCCACCGGCAAATCCCGCACCTCGTGGATTGCGAGCGTTGCGAGCGAGAGCGTGCCTACGCGAAGGAGAATTGTGATGGACGTTGACCTGCTGGTGATCGGCTGGGGCAAGGCAGGCAAGACCCTGGCGGGGCGCTTCGCGGCCGCCGGCAAGACCGTGGCGCTGGTGGAGCGCTCGCCCGAGATGTACGGCGGCACCTGCATCAACATCGGCTGCGTGCCGACCAAGGACCTCGTCGTCTCGGCCGAGGAGCGTCGCGACTCCGACGACCCGCAGGAGTTCTTCCGCACCGCCGTCGCCGGCCGCGACGCGCTGATCGGCACGCTCAACGCCGCGAACCACCAGATGCTGGAGAAGCCGGGCGTCACCCTGGTGGACGGCACCGCCCGGTTCACCGGCCCGCGGACGGTCGTCGTCGACACCGCCGAGGGCCAGGTGGAGCTCACCGGCGAGACCGTGGTGATCGGCACCGGTGCGACCTCGCGCCGCGTCGACCTGCCCGGCTTCGACTCACCGCGGGTGTTCGACTCGACCACCATCCAGCACATCGACCCGCTGCCCGAACGGCTGGTGATCGTGGGCGGCGGCTTCATTGGGCTGGAGTTCGCTAGCATGTTCACCCACTTCGGCTCCAAGGTCACCATCCTCGACCGCGGCGAGGAGTTCCTTCCCCGCGTCGACCGGGACGTGGCCGAGGCCGTGAGGCAGACCCTGCTCGACATGGGCGTCACCATCGAGCAGGGCGTCCGGCCCACGTCGCTGGACGACGACGGCACACACGCCGTGGTGCACACCACCAAGGGCGATTTCGCGGCCGAGGCCGTGCTGGTGGCCGCCGGACGCGTGCCGGTCACCGGCGAGCTGGGCCTGGAGGCCGCCGGCATCGAGGTGGACGAGCGGGGCTTCGTCGTCGTGGACGACCAGCTGCAGACCAGCGTCCCCGGTGTGTACGCGGTGGGCGACGTCAACGGCGGCCCGCAGTTCACCTACATCTCGCTGGACGACAACCGCATCGTGTGGGACGCGGTGATGGGCCAGGGCACGCGCCGCCGCAGCGACCGCGTGGCGGTGCCGAACACCACCTTCATCACCCCGCCGCTGTCGATGGTGGGCATGGACGAGACCCAGGCCCGCAAGTCCGGCCGCAACGTCCTGATGGCGAAGAAGGAGGTGGCGAAGATCGCCGCCATGCCCCGGCCGAAGATCGTCGGCGAGACCCACGGCCTGTTCAAGCTGTTCGTCGACGCCGACAGCCAAGAGATCCTCGGCGCGACGATCTTCTCCATCGACTCCCAGGAGCTGGTCAACATGGTCGCCCTGGCCATCCGGCTGGGCGCCAAGGTCTCCGACCTGCGCGACGGGATCTGGACCCACCCGTCCAGCACCGAGGCCTTCAACGAGGTGCTCGGCACCCTGGAGCCATTGGCCTGACCGGTGATGCGCCGGGTGGAAGCGATGGTGCCGCAGGACCACGCCCCCGGCGCCGAGGCCGAGGTCGACTTCGGCGAGGTCTACGTCATCCTCGACGGCGTCAAGACCAAGTGCCACATGTTCGTCTACCGCCTGTCCCACTCCGGCAAGGCCATCCACCGCATCTACCCGACCGGCGGACAGGAGGCTTTCCTCGAAGGACACATCGAGGCCTTCCACGCCCTGGGCGGCATCCCCACCCGCCACATCCGCTACGACAACCTCACCTCCGCCGTCGTCCAGGTCATCCACGGCGGCGACCGGCTCCGCGACGAGAACGAACGCTGGGTGCTGTTCCGCTCCCACTACGGCTTCGACGCGTTCTACTGCCAGCCAGGCATCGACGGCGCCCACGAGAAAGGCGGCGTCGAGGGCGAGGTCGGATGGTTCCGCAGAAACCACCTCACCCCCATGCCCGAGGTCGCCACCTTGGACGAACTCAACGACAAGATCCGCGCCTGGGAAGTCGACGACAACACCCGCCGCATCACCGGCCACGCCAACACGATCGGGCAGGACTACTACGCCGAGCTGCCCCACCTGGCACCGTTGCCGGCCGACGACTTCGACCCCGGCCTGATCCTCCACCCCCGCGTCGACCGCTCCGCCCTGATCACCGTCCGCATGGTCAAGTACTCCGTCCCCGCGCACCTGATCGGGCAACGCGTCCGCGTGTCCCTGCGGGCCTCGTGCGTGGTCGTGTTCGAGGGCCGCACCGTCCTCGCCACCCACCCTCGCCTCGGCACCCGTGGCGTGACCCGGGTCGAGTTGGACCACTACCTCGAGGTCCTACGCCACAAGCCCGGCGCGTTCCCCGGCTCCACCGCCCTCGCGCAGGCCCGCGCCGCCGGGGCATTCACCGCAGCCCACGACGCGTTCTGGGCCGCGGCCCGCAAGACCAGCGGCGACGTCGCCGGCACCCAAGCGTTGATCGACGTGCTCCTGCTCCACCGATCCCTCCCGTCCGACGCGGTGATCGCCGGCATCACCTCAGCCCTGTCCGTTGGCGCGACCAGCCCCGACGTCGTCGCCGTCGAAGCCCGCCGCCACGCCACCGGCCACACACCCGCCCCCACCCCGGCCAGCGCCGAGGCCCACCATCACACCCCGACAGGAACCCCATGACCATCAGCACCAGCCACCGCCAGGGCGGTCTTCGCCGCCGTCACAGCCTCACCGAGCAAGCCGCCCAAGCCGCGATCGACCAAGCCTGCCGCCGGCTCCGGCTGCCCACGATCCGCGCCGTGGTCGACGACGCCGTCGCGGCCGCCACCAAGGAACAACTCACCTACCAAGGCTTCCTCGCCGAACTTCTCCTGGCCGAGGTCGACGACCGCGACCGCCGCTCCACCCTGCGCCGCATCAAGAGCGCCGGCTTCCCCCGCGAGAAGTGGCTCGCCGACTTCGACTTCACCGCGAACCCCAACATCAACCCCGCCACCATCAACGAGCTCGCCACCGGCGACTGGATCCGCCGCGGCGACCCCCTGTGCCTGATCGGGGACTCCGGCACCGGCAAATCCCACCTGCTCATCGCGCTCGGCACCGCCGCCGCAGAACAGGGCTACCGCGTCCGCTACACCCTCGCCACCCTGCTCGTGAACGAGCTAGTCGAAGCCGCCGACGAGAAGCAACTCACCAAGACCATCAACCGCTACGGCCGCGTCGACCTCCTCGTGATTGATGAACTCGGCTACATGGAACTCGACCGGCGCGGGGCCGAGCTGCTGTTCCAGGTCCTCACCGAACGCGAGGAGAAGAACGCCATCGCGATCGCGTCCAACCAGTCCTTCTCCGCCTGGACCGACACCTTCACCGACCCCCGCCTGTGCGCAGCGATCGTCGACCGACTCACCTACAACGCCACCATCATCGAGACCGGCACCAACTCCTACCGCCTCGCCCACACCCGAGCCCGGCACCGGACGCCCGCCACAGGCGCGTGACATCGATCATCTGCCGATGTGCGGGGGCTGTAAGAAAAACGGTGTGTGAGGGTCCGGCCTGATCCGAAAGGAGACGGCCGTGACCGACTTCACGACAGACAGGACAGAGGAGATGATCGATCCCGTGACGGGAGAGATCATCGATCAGAAGGACCTCGCCGAGCGGCTGCTGGCCCAGGCGAAGGAGCAAGGCGTGAGCCTGGTCGGCCCGGGCGGGCTGCTGAACCAGCTGATGAAGAACGTCCTGGAAACCGCCCTGGAAGCCGAACTGACCGAACACCTGGGCCACGACCACGGGCAGACCCCGATCGCGGCCAACATGCGCAACGGGACCCGAGTGAAGACCGTGCTGACCGAGATCGGCCCCGTCGAGATCGAGGTGCCTCGGGACCGGGACGGGTCCTTCGAGCCGGTGATCGTGCCCAAGCGCAAGCGGCGCCTGGACGGGATCGATCAGATCGTCCTCTCCCTGTCGGCCCGCGGGCTGACCACCGGGGAGATCGCGGCGCACTTCGAGGAGGTCTACGGGGCCAGGGTCTCCAAGGACACCATCAGCCGGATCACCGAGAAGGTCGCCGGCGAGCTGGCCGAGTGGTCTTCGCGCCCCCTGGACCCGCTCTACCCGGTGCTCTTCGTCGACGCGATCGTGGTCAAAGTCCGCGACGGGCAGGTGCGCAACACCCCGTTCTACGTCGTCATGGGCGTCACCGTGCACGGGGAACGCGACATCCTCGGAATCTGGGCCGGTGACGGCGCCGAGGGCGCCCGGTTCTGGCTGCAGGTCTTCTCCGAGCTGAAGAATCGGGGCGTCGAGGACGTGCTCATCGCCGTCTGTGACGGACTCAAGGGCCTGCCGGAGGCGATCAACACCACCTGGACGCAGACGGTGGTTCAGCAGTGCATCGTGCACCTGATCCGCAACAGCTTCCGCTACGCCGGCCGCCAACACCGCGACGGGATCGTCTAGGCGCTCAAGCCGGTCTACACGGCCCCGTCCGAGGCCGCGGCGAAGGACCGGTTCACCGAGTTCAAAGCCGAGTGGGGCCAGCGGTATCCGGCGATCGTGCAGCTGTGGGAGAGCTCCTGGGCGGAATTCGTGCCGTTCCTGGAGTACGACGTGGAGATCCGCCGGGTGTGTGCTGACCCCGTTTGGTAGGTCCGGTGGTTGTGTGAGTCGTCCTGTTGCCCGGGGGTCCGGGCAGTGAGACTGGTCAGATCATGACGAACAGCAGGAAGCGTCACACCTCGGAGCAGGTCGTCCGTAA
>NZ_RBMB01000061.1:0-6141 GCF_003989485.1 Kocuria sp. HSID17590
CAGTTCGTTGGCAACAGGGGCTCCACACGCTCCCACTGCTCATCCGTCATCGCCTCAAACCGAGACTTCTCATTCACCCCGCCAGTATCCCGCGACCCTCACCTCACATATAGGAGACACGCCCTAGTCGAGAGGGACCGCGACACCCGGGGCTTCAGCCCCGGGGTGCCCCGTCTCCCTGCCGGGACGGGGCACACATCGTGGCAACGCAATGGCCGGGTGACATCAGGGTCACTTGGCCATCATCATCTTCATCGAGCCCATCATGGACTCGCAGGCCTTGGCGCAGTCCATGCAGACCTGTGCGCAGGCCTTCATGTGCTCTATGTCGTCATGCTTCATGCACTCCTCGGCACAGGCCCGGGCCATCATCATGCAGGCCTCGAGCACCTGCATCATGACTGCTGCGTCCATGCCACTGGGGCGCATCATCATGCGCATCGTGGCATGGCACATGTCGGCGGTGTCCATGCACATGGCCATGCAGCGAGCCATGCCCTCCATCCCGGAGGAGGCGCACATGTCCGCACACATCGTGCAGGACTGCTCGCAGGCCGAACACGATTCGATGCACTGCTGCATCATCATCATGTCCATGCCGGGCATCTCCTTGTCGAGCATGGCCATCATCGGGGACGACATCATGTCCATCACTGCCCGCTTCCCTCGGTGTCCGTCCGGCAGGGCCCTGCCGTGTGCTCCGACCACCGTCGCCACCCATGGTAGGTCGATGTGGCGCGCATCACCATGGGCCGTGTGGGTGGGACCCAACCGTCCCGGGGACCATTGCCCGGTCGGGTCAGGAGCTCGGTGTCGAGTCCTGTGACCCCTCGGACGTCAATGGGTCGCCCTCGTCCTCGTGGCTGATGACGAAGGCCGCACCCGCCAGAGCGGCGTCACGTGCATCGCCGGCGGCATTGACCAGGGGGTAGACGCCGAGCTTCAGCAGGGTGTTGGCCATGGGTGGCCCCATGTGTCCGGTGACGACGGCGCGCACGGAGTGTTCGCGGATGAATCGCACGATGTTCGCGTGGTGGGAGCCCTCCGAGCTCGCGGTGTCGTGGGAGATGTCCCAACGGACGTCCACCGGTTCCCAGGAGACGATGGTCCCGCGTGCGATGGTCGCCAGGGCGACGGTGTGGGCCTTGCCCCACCCCGCTCCCACCTCATCACCGTTAAGGTTGACGGCGATGACGAGGGCGGGCTCGGCATCCGGTGTGCTGGGTGTTGCGGTGTGTTCCATGTCCCCATCCTCGCGCCCACGGGCGGCCACCGCCACGGGCGCGCCGCAAGGAGTGCATCTCCTGCACGGGCGGACATGTGCGGGGTGGAACGGAGCCCGGGATCCAGCCCCGGGCTCCTGCGAACCGTGGACGCCCGGTGCAGCTCGTGCGGAACAGGGGGTCCCCGGAGGGTCCCCCTCGGATGACCCTCCGGGGACAATCCGGGGGGTCACCGATGGTGGGAGGCCTTTGCGCGGCGTGAGCATGGAGTCATGAACCTCACCAGTGCGCCGGGGGCCACCCACCCCCTCCCCCAGACCCCAGTCCTGCCCTCTGCCGGCATCACCGTGTCCGCCCTCGTCAAGGAGTACGAGCGTGGCGGTATCCGGGTCCAGGCCCTGGCCGGCGTCGACCTGCACCTGCCCCCGGGTGCCCAGGTTGCGGTGATGGGGCCGTCGGGTTCCGGCAAGACGACGTTGCTGCACTGCCTTGCCGGGGTGCTGCGTCCCACCTCCGGGTCGGTGGTGGTCGAGGGTCAGGAGTTGGTCGGCATGCCCGAACGACAGCTCTCGCGGCTGCGTCTCCAGCGTTTCGGCTTCGTCTTCCAGGATGGGCAGCTGCTCCCGGAACTGTCGAACGAGGAGAACATCGCCCTGCCCCGCATGCTGGCGGGCGTGAACAGGAGCGCGGCCACCACCCGTGCCCGGGAGCTCCTGGGCCTGTTGGGGCTGGCGGGGCTCGGTGCGCATCGCCCGGGCCAGCTCTCCGGAGGCCAGGCCCAGCGCGTGGCCATTGCGCGGGCACTCGTAGCTGGACCGCAGGTGGTCTTCGCTGATGAGCCCACCGGTGCACTGGACCAGGCCACGGGACATGAGGTGATGGGCGTGCTCACCTCCGCGTGCCGTGCCAGTGGTGCAACCCTGGTGCTCGTCACCCATGACCCGGGGGTGGCCTCGTGGTTCCCCGCCGTGATCGAGATGCGTGACGGACGGATCCTGCCTGCGGCGGGTGGTGTCCGGGCCCGCCCTGTTCCGCCTCGTCGCGCTGCCCCCGGGGTGGGCACGGTTCCCGGGGTGGGCGCTGCCCACGGGTCCCGCGATGTCGGCTCCGAGGTCGACGGGTCCCGCCCCGAGGGGTTCGACACCGACGGGTCCCTGCGATGAACTCGGTGTTGGTCGCCACGCGCGCCCTGCTGCGCAGCAGGGACCGCGCGACCTCCGTGCTCACGGTCCTGGCCTTCGCCCTGCCCCACGCCGTCCTCCTGGCCGTGGTCGGAGGGGTCGGGGCATTCGTCTCGCGTCTCCACGCCCCCAGCAATGAGTTGATGGCCACCTCCTTCCACCTTCTCCTGGCGTTGTTCGCCGCAATCCTCCTGGTGGTCCCCGCCCTGTCCATGGGGGCGGCAGCAGCCCGTCTCGGCCTGTCCAGGCGTGCGCGTGACCTGGCGGTCCTGCGTCTGCTGGGTCTGCCCCCGGGCTCCACCAAGGCTGCCTCGGTCCTGGAGACGACCATGAATGCGATGGTCGGGGTGGTGTTGGGCAGCGTGCTGTACGTCGTGACCCTGCCCGTGTGGCACCTGGTCAGCTTCCAGCGTGCACCCATGGGCGTCCATAAGATGTGGATGGGCCCCTGGCTGTTGCTGGGCCTCGGGACTCTCATGGTCGCGCTCGGAGCGGTGAGTGCATGGTTGTCACTCAGGCGTGCGGCCGTCACCCCCCTGGGAGTGGCGCGGCGCAGCGAGGCCCACCGCGTCTCCCCAGTGGGTGCGGTGGTGACTGTCGTCCTGGTCGTCGTGTGGATCGGGCCTGCGCAGATGCTCATGGGGATGGGCACAGCGGTCGCCGCGGGAATGCTCCTGGGGTTCCTGGCCGTCGTCTTCGCTCTGACCACAGTGGTGGGGACCTGGCTGATCGGGGCGCTCGGACGCATCATGACACGCACCGCGCGGCGCCCTCGTCTGCTGCTGGCAGGTCGACGCATCATGGACGATCCTCGCTCCGTGTGGCGGTCCTTCGGGGCGGTGGCCATGGTCGGCTTTGTCGTGGGCGTCCTCGACCCCCTGCTCCAGGTGGTGGGCATGGGGGATGCCGGGACCGCGGCCGGCTCCGACGACGCCGTCATGATGGCTGACATCTCGACGGGCATGCTCCTGACGCTGGGCATCACCTTCGTGCTGGCGGCGATCTCCACCGCCGTCAACCAGTCCATCCGCACGATTGACGGGATCGCGGAGACGCGGGCGCTGACGGACATGGGTGCTCCCGCCCGCTTTCTCGATGCCTCTCGGCGTGCGGAGGTGGGGATCCCCGCCGTGCTGGTCACCATGGGGTCTCTGGGCATGGGGCTGCTCTTCATCTCCCCGGTGATGGTCAGCCAGAACCTCTGGGGGCCGGTGGTCGGGTTGGTGGCCTTCATGCTGGTGGGACTGGGTCTGGTCCTGCTGGGGTCGGAAGCGACGCGTCCCCTGCGCCGCCGCCTCCTGGCAGCAACCTGAGCGCTTCCTCCCTTCCTTCCTTCCCCCCCCCCGCGCCGAAGTCCGTCCCAGATCCCGCCGAAGTCCGTCCTCTTTCCTGCCGAGGTCCGTCCCCAACTCCGCCGAATTCCGTTGCGGTCCGTGGGGGGTGGAGCAGCCGTACGGGGTGCACCCATCGGGTTTGGGGGGAGGGGGACGAGGGCGGCCCTGTCCACAGATCTGAGGGCGACGTCCTCCCCACGTCCCTACCCACTCACCTACCCGTCTGCCCATCCGCCCTTCGGGCCCCGGACTGACGGACGTCGTCGCACTCTGCGACGGACTTCGGCAGGATCTGGGACGGACTTCGGTGGAATTGGGGACGGACTTCGCGGGGGAGGATGGTGCGTCACAGTACGACTTCGGATCTACGAAATCGGTGATTCGAGTGCTAGAACAATGAGGTCAGCACTCGCACCACCCACGAGGAGGCCCCATGGCCATCCCGGCAGCGCACGAAGAGCAGAAGGAGCAGGACCAGGTCGGCGGCCTGATCCGTCCGGCGAACGGCCCCTCCCTGGAAGAGATCAACGGGACCGTGGAGGTTCCGCCGGAGGGTGCGGCCTTCTGGCGCACACTCCTGCGCTTCTCCGGACCCGGCGCGCTGGTGGCCGTGGGATACATGGACCCGGGCAACTGGGTGACGTCCATCGGTGGTGGCGCCCAGTTCGGCTACATGTTGCTGAACGTCATCCTGCTCTCCTCCCTGGTGGCCATGCTCCTGCAGTACATGGCGGCCAAGCTCGGCATCGTCACCGGTATGGACCTGGCCCAGGCCACCCGCGCCCACACAGGCCGACGCACGGGCATCGTCTTGTGGATCGTGGCGGAACTGGCCATCATGGCCACCGACATCGCAGAGGTAATCGGTGCTGCCATCGCCCTCCACCTGCTCTTCGGCATGTCCCTGGTGTTCGGTGTCATCCTCACCGTCTTCGACGTCTTCGTCCTCCTGCTTCTCATGCAGGTCGGTTTCCGCAAGATCGAGGCGATCGTGGCCACCCTGATCCTCACGATCATGGCGGTCTTCGTCTACGAGGTCTGGATCGCCGCCCCCGACATGGGGCAGGTCGCCGTCGGCTTCCTCCCCTCGGCCAAGGTCCTCCAACCCCAAGAGCTCCACATGGCCCTGGGCATCGTGGGAGCCACGGTCATGCCCCACAACCTCTACCTGCACTCCGCAATCGTGCAGTCCCGTGCCTACGACAGGGCGGACGTGGCCGGGAAGGCGCGCGCGGTACGTTTCGCGACCTGGGACTCGAACCTGCAACTCTCCGGGGCGTTCATCATCAACTGCCTGTTGCTGCTGCTCGGCGCGGGTCTCTTCTTCGGGACCAGCAGTGATCTCTCGACCTTCGGGGCGTTGCATGCGGCCCTGCAGGACAACGCGATCGCAGGATCGGTGGCGAGCCCGGTACTCTCCACCCTCTTCGCCGTGGCACTGCTGGCCTCGGGGCAGAACTCCACCATCACCGGCACCCTCACCGGCCAGGTGGTCATGGAAGGCTTCATCCGCCTGCGGGTGCCGCTGTGGTTCCGGCGCGTCATCACGCGACTGATCGCCGTGATCCCGGTGGTCATCTGCACGATCATCTACGGCGGGGACGAGGCCGCGCTGGATGCACTGCTGGTGAACTCCCAGGTCTTCCTGTGCATCGCCCTGCCGGTGTCGATGGTGCCCCTGGTGTGGTTCACCTCCTCGAAGAAGATCATGGGCGAGCGATTCGCGAATGCCCGGTGGGTGAGCGTGCTGGGGTGGTTCTCCACGGTGGTGCTCACCGTCCTCAACTTCCGACTCATCGGCGAGATCATCGGTGTCATCGCCTGAGCCCGGTCGCGGTGCTCCCCCGGCCCGGGCGGGCGTTCGGGGGTGACAGAGGGCCCACCTCCGCGGCGGGTCCTGGCGGTCCCCGCAGCCCCCTGTTCTTCAGGGGGTTGCGGGGACCGTGTCATTGGCAGGAAGGGGAGGCATCTCTCCCCGAGACTCCGGAGCGGGTCGGGGTGGGGTGGGGGCCAGCATCCCCGTGGCTGCCCGTGAGGTCGGTGTCAGTCGTTGCGGGGTGGTACCCGGGTGGGGTCTCCGGGCCAGTTGGAACCCGCCCCGGAGACCAGCGCCTGGCCATGCACACGGTCGTGAACGCTCGGATCGGCACATCCTCGCTCTGCTGCGATTCCGAGGAGGCCCCCGTTGATGCCGAGCACTTCGCCCGGGAACCCGATGGCTGCACACGCGACGATGCCCGGCCGGGGGATTCCGGTCGGGCATCGTGTCGTGAACTGGCTCTTCCCAGATGAGGGTGTAGCGCACGTCGCGCGGCGGGCCGGCGCGTCGGTGGCCGGATAGAGGTCGAGGTCTCCCGAGGATGAGAGCTCCTACACACTCAGCCCGAAAGACCTCGACGTGCA
>NZ_RBMB01000062.1:0-5431 GCF_003989485.1 Kocuria sp. HSID17590
GCAGGGTGGGACGACGGCGCGTTCGAGGACCACGGCGCGTCCGGGGACGACGTCGCCGTCGGGAACCCGGGCACGTCCGGCAGCTCGGGAGCACCCTGACCCGCGACGGCCGCGAGGGTCTGGGCCACGGCCACGAGGTGTTCGTGCACCCCCGCCTCCATGCGCCCCAGCGAGGAGACCCCGAGCGCGGCGAGCTCGTTCTGCAGGGAACGCAGGTCCTGAGCGCGCACCGCCGCGTAGTCCACGAGGTTCACCGCCGAGCGGAGGTGGCGGGGGTTGACCCGGGCGATCTCCTCCCGGCGCGCCACACGGGCCGTGCCGAGGGCCTCGAGCAGCCCGGTCACGCGCGACAGGCACGCGGCGGCTCGTTCCGCGCGCCGCTGCGCGGCACCGGGCGACGGCGCTGCCCCGAGCCTCGACTCAGCCCCGGGTGTCTCTGCGGTCCCGTTTCTCGGTGCGGTCATGGGGCTCCCCTTCCGGCCGTGTCCCCGGCACGACGGCGTGCGAGGGCACGTCCACGGTAGGCCACCCGGGTCAACGGCGGATGAACGGGAGACTGCTCGTCAGTGCGTGCTGAACTCGGTGAAGGAGTGGCTCGCCGGCCCGAAGTGCTCGTCCACGGTGATCACGGCGCCCGGGGTGTCCCGGGAGATCAGGGCCTGCAGGAACTCGCCGGCGGCCCACCGGGGGCCCTCGGCGACGACGGTCACCGTGCCGTCGTCGTTGTTCGTCGCGGAGCCCACGAGACCGAGCTCCTGGGCCTGCTGCCAGCACCAGTGGCGGAAGCCGACGCCCTGGACGGTGCCGTGCACCACGGCGTGCAGACCGATGGTCTCGTTGAGGTCCAGGGGTTCGGACGGGCGCCCGGACGCGGCGTTCGGGTGGATCGAGGGCATCTCCACGCCCCCAGCCTAGAAGACGGCCCGGCCCGTGCGCGTCGCGGTGACGCGCACGGGCCGGGCCGTCAGGTCAGTGGCTCGACCGGGTGCTCAGGCGAGACCGTCGATGGCCTCGGCGATCGGGGTGTCTCCGTCCGCGAACTCGATGAACGCGCCGGAGGTCCCCTTGGGGTCGGTCAGCGTGCGGGCGGCCACGAGGGCCACGTTGCCGCGGGAGGTGTTCCGGTTGTCGTCCTCCCCGGCGCGGCCCAGGGCGATCGATCCCGAGGGGTCGTCGTCCGTGAGCATGCCCGGGCCCAGGATGGTCCAGTCCAGGCAGCTGGCGCGCAGGTGGTCGTCCGCGTCCGCCTTGGACTGGGCGTAGGCGTAGAAGTCGTTGTCCTCGGGCACTCCGTGGTCCTGGCCCGCGCCCATGTAGGACACCATGACGTAGCGCTTCACGCCGGCCGCCTCCGCGGCGTCCATGCTGCGGATCGCGGCGTCGCGGTCCACGGCGTAGGTGCGCTCGGGGGACCCGCCGCCGGCACCCGCGGACCACACGACGGCGTCCTGGCCGGAGAGCAGATCGGTCAGCGCGGCCACGTCCATGCTCTGCACGTCCGCGACCACGGGCGTGGCACCCGTGTTCTCCACGTCCTCGCTCTGCTCCTCCTTGCGGATGACGGAGCGCACCGTGTCCCCCTGGGTCGAGAGCAGACGGCTCAGCTGCAGCGCCACCTTGCCGTGGCCACCGATGATCGTGATCTCAGACATTGCTGGTCCTTCCTGTCGCAACGATGCCGCGGGGGACGACTGCGTCCCCGGGCCCAGTACAGCAACCTCGGCCGGACGGATATTCCTGCGCCCGCCTCCGCGGCCGGGTTCCGCGCCCCGTTGCGGCCGCGCGGAACGAGCCGCTCCGGCCCCCCGGGGTCCGCCCTCAGCAGCCGGGAGACAGGGCGGGCAGGCCCTCCGTGAGCTCGCAGAACAGCCCCCGCAGATCCGCGTCGGAGCGCTGCAGCAGCGCGTCCGCGATCATGCCCACGAGACCGTGCACCGCGAACCGGTCCCGCCGCACCGCCGCGGCCGCGCCGTCGTCCTGCGCACCGGCGACGACGCCGCCCGCCGGGCCCCCGGCGTCGCCCACCCCGGTCGCGACGTCGCCCGCGCCCGGCTCGCTGCGCCGGGCACGCTCGGCGCGCAGCCCGGTCACGGCGTGGTCCACCACGGCGTCGCGGGCCGCCGCGCCCGCCGGGCCCGAGAGGACGCTGCGGTAGTAGTCGCGGTGGCGCGTCATGTGCGCCACGACCGGGGCGAGGACGGCCACCCACACGGAGGTCTCACGGGCGGCGGGGGGCTCCACGGACGGCACGGCGTCGCGCAGCAGCCACTCGGTGGCGCTGCGCAGCACCTCGTCCCGGGAGCCGAAGTTCTCGTAGACGGCCTTGCGGCTGACACCGGCGGCGGTGGCGATCTCGGTCATGCCCATGGCCGGAACGCCGCGCGCAGCCAGCGCCACGGCGGCTTCGACCACCGCGGTGCGGGTCCGTTCGATCCGCCGGTCCATGCATCCTCCGATGACGAGGTCGAGAATAAGTGACCTTGTCATTCAACGCGTCCGGTCGGATCGCCGCGACAACCCTAGGGGTGAGATGGGGCGGCGGGCTCACCGCCCGCCGGCGGTCACCGCCTCCACCAGGAAGACCTGTCCCTCGCCCTCGATCGTGGCGGTGCTCGGTCCCTCCAGGCAGATCAGGGACTGCCCGGCGGTGGCACGCACGTCCCCCGGCCCCACGGTGACCTCCCCCTCCGTCACCAGCACCATGCAGGTGCCCGCGAGCTCCCGGCGCACGGGGCTGCCGGGGGACACACGCGCGGAGACGAGCGAGACCGCGGGGTCCCACAGGGGGTAGCTCGCGGTGCCGTCGGGCTCCCCGTGCGGTTCCAGCACCGCCACGGGCTCGGACGTCCTGGACATCACGCGCAGCAGCTCGGCCACGTCCACGTGCTTGGGGGTCAGCCCCGCGCGCAGCACGTTGTCGGAGCAGCCCATGATCTCCACGGCCGTGCCGCTGAGGTAGGCGTGCACCTGCTGGGCCGGGGTGAACAGTGCCTGCCCCGGGGCCAGGTGCACCACGTTCATGCACAGCGCCACCAGCAGCCCCCGGTCTCCCGGGTAGTGGTGGGACAGCAGCCGGATCAGGGCGACGGCGCGCTGCACCGGGCCCATCTCCGGCGAGAGGGCGCGGGGTGCGGCGTCCGTGGTGCCGGTTTCCGGAGGGGCCTCCGCGGTCCGCGACGCCGCGGCGACGCTCGCGCGGACGGCCGCGGCGGCGGCGTCGTCCGACAGTTCGAGGACGTGCTGCACGGGGCACGGCGACTGCGCCGCGAGCGCGAGCCAGGCCAGGTCGAGGTGCTCGGCCAGCCGCGCGAGGTGGGCGGGCTCCTGCTGGCCCACGAGCAGCCACATCTCGGACAGCGCCACCACGGTCTCGGGCTTGGCGCGGTCGTCCTTGTAGTTGCGGTGGGGCGTGTCGAGCGGGACCCCGGCCGCGTTCTCGCGCGCGAAGCCCTCCTGCGCCTGCTCGGTGGAGGGGTGGACCTGGATGGACAGGGGCGCGGCGATGGCGAGGACCTTCAGCAGGAACGGCAGGTGCGGGACCACCTCGTGCAGCCCGCGGCGAGCGCCCTGCACCTCCACGTGGGACGGCGCGCTCGGGTGGGCGCCCATCCACATCTCGGCCTCCGGGTCCGCGGTGGGTGCGGTGCGACCCTGCATGGTCGCGAGCACCGAGCAGGATCCCCAGGCGTAGTGCTGGATCGGGTTGCTCATCCTCAGGAACTCGGCCATGTCGCACATGTAACCACAGCGTCCGGGGAAAATCCGTGCGGTGCACGGCACAGGGACGCAAGTGGGGACGCCCCGCCTGAGGGGCGCGCGGGGGCACCTCCCGTAGAATCCGAACGGTGACCACAGATCTTTCATCATCATTCAAGGCCTACGACGTCCGCGGCATCGTGGGTGAGAGCATCACCGCCGAGAGCGTGCGTGCCACTGGTGCGGCGTTCGTGGACGTGCTGGGCCTGGCGGGCTCGGGCGTGGTGGTCGGCGGGGACATGCGCCCCTCCTCCCCGGAGTTCGTGGCGGCGTTCGCCGAGGGTGCCACGCGCCGCGGTGCGGACGTGACCGTGATCGGCAGCATCTCCACGGACGAGCTGTACTTCGCGTGCGGCACGCTGGACTGCGCCGGTGCCACGTTCACCGCGAGCCACAACCCCGCCGCGTACAACGGCATCAAGATGGCCAAGGCCGGCGCCGTTCCCGTGTCCTCGGACACCGGGCTGTACGAGATCCGTGACACCGCGCAGGGCTACCTGGACTCCGGTGAGATCCCCGCCGCGGAGCGCCAGGGCACCGTGTCCGAGCGGGACGTGCTCGGCGACTACGCCCGCTACCTGCGCTCCCTCGTGGACCTGAGCGGCATCCGCCCGCTGAAGGTCGTGGTGGACGCCGGCAATGGCATGGCCGGCCTGACCACCCCCGCGGTGCTCGGGGACACCCTGCTCCCGGCCCTGCCCCTGGAGATCGAGCCCCTGTACTTCGAGCTGGACGGCACGTTCCCCAACCACCCGGCGAACCCGCTGGAGCCCGCCAACCTGGTGGACCTGCAGAACGCGGTCCGCGAGCACGGCGCGGACATCGGCCTCGCGTTCGACGGGGACGCGGACCGCTGCTTCGTGGTGGACCAGAACGGTGACCCGGTCTCGCCGTCCGCCGTGGCGGCCATCGTGGCCGAGCGCGAGATCGCCCGCGCCCAGGCCGGGGGTGAGGAGCACCCCGTGGTGATCCACAACCTCATCACCTCCAAGGCCGTCCCGGAGCTGATCGAGGCCAACGGCGGTCGGGCCGTGCGCACCCGCGTGGGGCACTCGTTCATCAAGGCCGTCATGGCCTCCGAGCACGCCGTGTTCGGCGGGGAGCACTCCGCCCACTACTACTTCAAGGACTTCTTCAACGCGGACACCGGGATGCTCGCGGCCATGCACGTCCTCGCCGCCCTGGGCGAGCAGGACGCGCCCCTGAGCGAGCTCATGGACCGCTACGACCCGTACACGGCCTCCGGGGAGATTAACTCGGAGATCGAGGACAAGGCCGCCGCGGTGGACCGCGTGCGCGCGCACTTCGCCGCCGAGGACCCGGCCGTCACGGTCGAGGACATGGACGGCACCACGTTCACCCACCCCGAGCAGGGCTGGTGGTTCAACCTGCGCCCCTCCAACACGGAGCCGTTCCTGCGCCTGAACGTCGAGGCACCGGACTCCGCCACCATGGAGACCGTGCGGGACACCGTCCTGCGCATCGTGCGCGAGGGCTGAGACCCGAGCACACACCGCTCCCCGGGTACGACGACGCCGCGCCACCAGATGGCAGGTTCCAGGGGTCCTCGCAACACCTGGTTGTTTAGTCAGTGATTAGTAGATCACGCAGACGCTGGGCTGGGTTCTTCCAGTCCAGCGTTTTGCGTGGTCGCCCGTTGAGTTCCTGGGCAACA
>NZ_RBMB01000063.1:0-5402 GCF_003989485.1 Kocuria sp. HSID17590
ACGTGAATTCCGGCGGTGACTTACTCTCCCACACCCTACCGAGTGCAGTACCATCAGCGCTGTGGGTCTTAGCTACCGGGTTCGGGATGGGACCGGGCGTTTCCCCCACGCTATAACCACCGGAAACCTCGACCACCCCACAAGGGGTGGAAACCTTGGTTCCCGATCTTACACGGGTCAAACATTGTCAACCACTCACTCCCCACCACACACCACCCCGAAGGGCCCGTGTGTGCGGGTTGTTGGTGGTCAACCACATAGTGAACGCGAACACCACACTCTGATGAAGATTGTGTGTGTATAAGTCTTCGGTGTATTAGTACCAGTCAGCTCCACGCCTTACAACGCTTCCACACCTGGCCTATCAACCCAGTCGTCTACTGGGCACCTCACACCCCCACAAAAGGGATTAGGAAATCTCATCTCGGAGCAAGCTTCCCGCTTAGATGCTTTCAGCGGTTATCAATCCCGAACGTAGCTAATCAGCGATGCTCCTGGCGGAACAACTGACATACCAGAGGTTCGTCCGTCCCGGTCCTCTCGTACTAAGGACAGGCCTCCACAAATTTCCAACGCACGCAGCGGATAGGGACCGAACTGTCTCACGACGTTCTGAACCCAGCTCGCGTACCGCTTTAATGGGCGAACAGCCCAACCCTTGGGACCAACTCCAGCCCCAGGATGCGACGAGCCGACATCGAGGTGCCAAACCATGCCGTCGATATGGACTCTTGGGCAAGATCAGCCTGTTATCCCCGAGGTACCTTTTATCCGTTGAGCGACGGCCATTCCACAATGTACCGCCGGATCACTAGTCCCGACTTTCGTCCCTGCTCGAGCTGTCACTCTCACAGTCAAGCTCCCTTGTGCACTTACACTCAACACCTGATTGCCGACCAGGCTGAGGGAACCTTTGGGCGCCTCCGTTACTCTTTAGGAGGCAACCGCCCCAGTTAAACTACCCATCAGGCACTGTCCCTGACCCGGATCACGGGCCGAAGTTAGATATCCAGAGTGACCAGAGTGGTATTTCAACAACGACTCCACCATAACTAGCGTCACGGCTTCACAGTCTCCCACCTATCCTACACAAGCCACACCGAACACCAATACCAAACTATAGTAAAGGTCTCGGGGTCTTTCCGTCCTGCTGCGCGAAACGAGCATCTTTACTCGTACTGCAATTTCGCCGAGTTCATGGTTGAGACAGTAGGGAAGTCGTTACTCCATTCGTGCAGGTCGGAACTTACCCGACAAGGAATTTCGCTACCTTAGGATGGTTATAGTTACCACCGCCGTTTACTGGGGCTTAAATTCTCCGCTTCGACCCGAAAGGGTCTAACAGGTCCTCTTAACCTTCCAGCACCGGGCAGGAGTCAGTCCGTATACATCGTCTTACGACTTCGCACGGACCTGTGTTTTTGATAAACAGTCGCTTCCCCCTAGCCTCTGCGACCCCCACCAGCTCACAACGCAAAGGTCGATCACCAGCAGAGGCCCCCCTTCTCCCGAAGTTACGGGGGCATTTTGCCGAGTTCCTTAACCATGATTCTCTCGAACGCCTTAGTATTCTCTACCTGATCACCTGTGTCGGTTTGGGGTACGGGCGACTAGAACCTCACGTCGATGCTTTTCTTGGCAGCATAGGATCACCGAATTCCCTCACCTAAGAGAGTCCCATCACATCTCAGGCACACAACCCGCGGATTTACCAACGGGTCACCCTACATGCTTAGACCAGGACAACCATCGCCTGGCTCGGCTACCTTCCTGCGTCACACCTGTTAACACGTTTACCTCCCCGGATCAGGTCCCACGCTCCCCACACAACCCACACACCCCGAAGGGCGGCGGTGATGGTGGTTCGGGTGGTTAGTATCCCCGGTTCAGTAGGGTCGGTTCTTCGTCGGTACGGGAATATCAACCCGTTGTCCATCGACTACGCCTGTCGGCCTCGCCTTAGGTCCCGACTCACCCAGGGCAGATTAGCTTGACCCTGGAACCCTTGATCATCCGGCGGACGGGTTTCTCACCCGTCTATCGCTACTCATGCCTGCATTCTCACTCGTTGAGGTTCCACCACTGGGTCACCCCGCAGCTTCACTACCCCAACGACGCTCCCCTACCCATGACACCACCTCAACCACAAACGGCTCAGCTCAACGGTGTCATGCCACAACTTCGGCGGTGTACTTGAGCCCCGCTACATTATCGGCGCGGAATCACTTGACCAGTGAGCTATTACGCACTCTTTCAAGGGTGGCTGCTTCTAAGCCAACCTCCTGGTTGTCTAAGCAACTCCACATCCTTTCCCACTTAGCACACGCTTAGGGGCCTTAGTTGATGGTCTGGGCTGTTTCCCTTTCGACTATGAAGCTTATCCCCCACAGTCTCACTGCCACGCTCAACTTGACTGGCATTCGGAGTTTGGTTGACGTCAGTAACCTTGTAGGGCCCATCAGCCATCCAGTAGCTCTACCTCCAGCAAGCACACGCAACGCTGCACCTAAATGCATTTCGGGGAGAACCAGCTATCACGGAGTTTGATTGGCCTTTCACCCCTACCCACAGCTCATCCCCTCCATTTTCAACTGAAGTGGGTTCGGTCCTCCACGCGCTCTTACACGCGCTTCAACCTGGCCATGGGTAGATCACTCCGCTTCGGGTCTAGATCACGCCACTCACAACGCCCTATTCAGACTCGCTTTCGCTACGACTACCCCACACGGGTTAATCTCGCGACGTAACACTAACTCGCAGGCTCATTCTTCAAAAGGCACGCTGTCACCCCAAAAGGCTCCAACGGCTTGTAAGCACACGGTTTCAGGTACTATTTCACTCCCCTCCCGGGGTACTTTTCACCATTCCCTCACGGTACTGATCCGCTATCGGTCATCAGGAAGTATTCAGGCTTACCAGGTGGTCCTGGCAGATTCACACGAGATTTCACGGGCCCCGTGCTACTCGGGAACAACGTCACGCCACGACAACCATGGTTTCGTCTACGGGACTCACACCCCCTACGGTCTGGCACTCACCACCAGTTCGACTACCACGACGCCACAACGCCCAGGGTGGCGACCCCAGGACAACGCATCCCACAACCCCGATCATGCAACCCTCGCCAGGTATCACACACAACCGGTTTAGCCACCATCCGCTTTCGCTCGCCACTACTCACGGAATCACTATTGTTTTCTCTTCCTATGGGTACTGAGATGTTTCACTTCCCCACGTTCCTCCTCGCACCCTATGAATTCAGATACGAGTGACCACGCATGACACGCAGCCGGGTTACCCCATTCGGAGACCCTCGGATCACAGTTCGTTTATCAACTCCCCGAGGCTTATCGCAGATTTCCACGTCCTTCATCAGCTCCTGATGCCAAGGCATCCACCGTGTGCTCGTAACAACTTATACGCCACACAACACAAAACAATCATCAAAGAACACACCACACACCCCAACGAGGTGCGCGGCGTCAAAGATGCTCGCGTCCACTATGTAGTTGACAAACAACAACCCACCAACACCACACCCACACAGACAACCGTCCGCGCTTGGTGATGCTGCGGGAAACCAACCAACACGACGTGTTGATCGACAACCCAACAATGTGCCACCACACCACACCCCCGACACCACCAGAACCACAGAGGGTCCCAAGTGTTCCCGTGTCAGGGAGCAGCATGTCCGCTTGCTGATATTCCACCCATGAGCATCAACCACACCCCCACCACAACGGTGAGGACCGTGGGCGCCGGCCACACGGCCAGCCACAGTGCTCCTTAGAAAGGAGGTGATCCAGCCGCACCTTCCGGTACGGCTACCTTGTTACGACTTAGTCCCAATCGCCAGTCCCACCTTCGACGGCTCCCTCCCACAAGGGTTAGGCCACCGGCTTCGGGTGTTACCAACTTTCGTGACTTGACGGGCGGTGTGTACAAGGCCCGGGAACGTATTCACCGCAGCGTTGCTGATCTGCGATTACTAGCGACTCCGACTTCACGTGGTCGAGTTGCAGACCACGATCCGAACTGAGACCGGCTTTTTGGGATTAGCTCCACCTCACGGTATCGCAACCCATTGTACCGGCCATTGTAGCATGCGTGAAGCCCAAGACATAAGGGGCATGATGATTTGACGTCATCCCCACCTTCCTCCGAGTTGACCCCGGCAGTCTCCTATGAGTCCCCACCATCACGTGCTGGCAACATAGAACGAGGGTTGCGCTCGTTGCGGGACTTAACCCAACATCTCACGACACGAGCTGACGACAACCATGCACCACCTGTACACCAGCCCCACAAGGGGGAAGGAACATCTCTGAACCGGTCCGGTGTATGTCAAGCCTTGGTAAGGTTCTTCGCGTTGCATCGAATTAATCCGCATGCTCCGCCGCTTGTGCGGGCCCCCGTCAATTCCTTTGAGTTTTAGCCTTGCGGCCGTACTCCCCAGGCGGGGCACTTAATGCGTTAGCTACGGCGCGGAAAACGTGGAATGTCCCCCACACCTAGTGCCCAACGTTTACGGCATGGACTACCAGGGTATCTAATCCTGTTCGCTCCCCATGCTTTCGCTCCTCAGCGTCAGTAACAGCCCAGAGACCTGCCTTCGCCATCGGTGTTCTTCCTGATATCTGCGCATTTCACCGCTACACCAGGAATTCCAGTCTCCCCTACTGCACTCAAGTCTGCCCGTACCCACTGCACACCCGGGGTTAAGCCCCGGGCTTTCACAGCAGACGCGACAAACCGCCTACGAGCTCTTTACGCCCAATAATTCCGGACAACGCTTGCGCCCTACGTATTACCGCGGCTGCTGGCACGTAGTTAGCCGGCGCTTCTTCTGCACGTACCGTCACTCTCGCTTCTTCCGTGCTGAAAGAGGTTTACAACCCGAAGGCCGTCATCCCTCACGCGGCGTCGCTGCATCAGGCTTCCGCCCATTGTGCAATATTCCCCACTGCTGCCTCCCGTAGGAGTCTGGGCCGTGTCTCAGTCCCAGTGTGGCCGGTCACCCTCTCAGGCCGGCTACCCGTCGTCGCCTTGGTAGGCCATTACCCCACCAACAAGCTGATAGGCCGTGAGCCCATCCAAAACCAGTAAAACCCTTTCCACACACCACCATGCAGTGACATGTCGTATCCAGTATTAGACCCAGTTTCCCAGGCTTATCCCAGAGTCAAGGGCAGGTTACTCACGTATTACTCACCCGTTCGCCACTCATCCACCCAGTGCAAGCACCAAGCTTCAGCGTTCGACTTGCATGTGTTAAGCACGCCGCCAGCGTTCGTCCTGAGCCAGGATCAAACTCTCCGTCAAAAAACTTCAACAGAAACCACCCACCACCACAAACATGGCGGCCAGGTGGGATCCCAGCTGACACCCAACACCCCCAG
>NZ_RBMB01000064.1:0-4713 GCF_003989485.1 Kocuria sp. HSID17590
TCCGTCGCACTCCCGGCCAGGGGCTCGGGTTCACGACGCCGCACGGGCCGTTCCGCGGGCACGGGCACCATCTCGTACGCGGTCACCCGCCGCACGTCGTAGCCCAGCTCGCGCAGACCCTGGCACAGCGTGTCCGAGCCGAGAGCCGAGACGGGAAGCAGGGCCAGCGGCGTCGGGCCCGTCCACTGGGAAGCACGCGGAGCCTTCCGAGAATCCTCACCGGACCGCGCGCCGGGATGCTCCGGCCACTGCGCCACCATGCCCGCCGCGCTCTGGACGCGGGACGGCACAAAGTCCAGCCCCACACCGTACTCCCCCAGCGCCCGGGCGGTGGCCTCTCCCACCGCGGCCACGCGCAGCAGGCCCGTGGCGCGCGCCGCCTCCAGCTGCGCGCCCCAGTCCGGTGACTGCGCGACCGCGTCGAGCGCCGCCACCGTGGTGGCCGAGGTCACGCACAGCCAGGTGGGACCGGACGGGTGAGCGGCCTGGTCGAGCAGCCCCGCCAGCTCCGAGGGATCCGCCGGAAGCTGCGCCTCCAGCATCGGGGACGCGCACGGCTCGTGGCCCCGCTCCCGCAGCAGCGCGGCGAGCTCGTGCGCTGCGGCGGGATCGCGGGTGATGAGCACGCGCGCTGGGGTCACAGGCTCAACCGCGCCAGTCGTCCGGCACCGTTGCCCAGCAGCTCCTGGGCCACGTGCGCGCCCAGGGCCGCGGCACCCTCGAGGTCCGCGTCCGGCAGGGACGCCGCGCCGCGCATGACCTCGGAGCCGTCCGGGTCCGCCACGACCACCTCGAGCTCGAGCACGCCGTCCAGGAGGCGCGCGTAGGTTCCCACGGGGGCCGCGCAGCCGGCTTCGAGCGTGGCCAGCACGGCGCGCTCAGCGGTCACGGCGAGCCTCGTGGGCAGGTGGTCCACCGCGGCCAGCCCGCGGGCCAGGCCGGAGTCCGGGTCCAGGTCCGCGCGCACCTCCAGCGCCAGGGCGCCCTGCCCGGGGGCGGGCAGCATCAGGTGCGGGTCAAGGTACTGCGTGATGCGGCCCTCGAGTCCCAGCCGGATCAGTCCGGAGGCGGCCAGTACGACGGCGTCCAGGTCCCCCGGGTCCGCCGGTGCCACGCGGTTGAGGCGGGTTCCCACGTTGCCGCGGATGTCCACGATGCGCAGGTCCGGGCGCAGGGCCCGCAGCTGTGCCACACGACGCGGCGAGCCGGTCCCCACGGCCGCTCCCTCGGGAAGCTCCTCCAGGGTGAGACCGTCCCGGGCGCACAGGGCGTCCCGCGGGTCCTCGCGCTCGGGCAGCGCCGCGATCACGAGCCCCTCGACGTCCGCCGTGGGCAGGTCCTTGAGGGAGTGCACCGCGAGGTCCACGTCCCCCTCCAGCACGCGGGAGCGCAGGGCGGTCGCGAAGACGCCGGTGCCGCCCAGCTGGGACAGCGGGCCCGTGAGGACGTCCCCCTCGGTGCGCACCGTGACCACCTCGTGTGGCACGCCGCCCGCGCGGGTCACGGCGTCCGCGGCCCAGCGGGTCTGGGTCATCGCGAGCTGAGAGCCGCGGGTGCCCACGGTGAAGACGTCGGCGCTCACCGCAGGACCACCCCGCCGTCGGCGTCCAGGTCCACCGGGATCGGCCCACCCTGCGGGCGCTGGGCGATCGTGGGCCGGGGCTCGTCCCGCCCGTGCAGCACCTTCACGCAGCAGTCCGGGGCGCACTCGTCGAACCACGTGCCGCGCGAGCACGCGGAGATCCGCGGCGGCGCGGTGGGGGTTCCCAGCCGCTGCTCCACGAGGTCCACCAGGGCGGCGACGAACTCGGGGTCCGTTCCGGCCGTGGGGATCCGCTCGAACTCGATGCGCGCCTCGGCTGCGGCGTCGCGGGCCTCGGTGTCGAGGTCCCACAGCACCTCCATGTGGTCCGAGACGAAGCCCAGCGGCACCACGGCCACACCGGTCACGCCCTGCTCAGGCAGCGACTCGATGACGTCGCAGATGTCCGGCTCCAGCCACGGCATGGACGGGGGCCCGGAACGGGACTGGTAGACGAGCTCCCACTCGACGTCGGCCATCTCCTCCCCCACCTGCTCCACGATCCAGCGCGCGGCGGCGAGGTGCTGGGCCACATAGGCGGAGTCCCCCTCGAAGTCCATGCGCTGCGGCCCGGCGGCGTTGGCGTCCGTCATGGGCACCGAGTGGGTGGTGAACAGCACCCGCAGGGGGCCGTCCGTGCGGGAGCGCAGGGCCTGCAGCGAGTCGCGCAACTTGCGCGCGTAGGGCCGCAGGAAGCCCTCGGAGTCGTAGTACTGCCGGATCTTCTCCACGTGCATCACGTCCTGCAGGCCCGTCTCCTCGAGCCCCACGCCGTAGTCCTCGCGGTACTGGCGGCAGCTGGAGTAGCCCGAGTAGGCGCTCGTGGCCATCACCAGCAGGTCCGTGTAGCCGCGCTCGTGGCACTCGCGCAGCACGTCCGCCACGTACGGGTCCCAGTTGCGGTTGGCGAGCAGCACGGGCAGCTCGATCCCGCGCCGCCGCAGCTCCGCCTCGAGGGCGTCCCTCAGGGCACGGTTCTGGGCGTTGATGGGGCTCACACCGCCGTTGGCACGGTAGTGCGTGGCCACCTCCTCGAGCCGCTCGTCGGGGATGCCGCGACCGCGCGTCACGTTGCGCAGGAACGGGATGACGTCCTCCTGCCCCTCGGGACCGCCGAAGGACGAGAGGATCAGTGCCTGGAAGTCGTGCGGCCGCGCACTGCGCGCCGCGCTCAGGGCGTTGGTCTGGTCGTTGCGGGTCTCAGTCATCTCAGGCGAGGACCTCACCGATCTCGTCCGTGCGGATCCGGCGGCCCGTGTAGAAGGGGGTCTCCTCGCGCACGTGCAGCCGCGCCTCCGTGTTGCGGAAGTGGCGCATCACGTCCACGAGGTCCACCAGCTCCGGGGCCTCCAGGGCCAGCAGCCACTCGAAGTCGTTGAGCCCGAAGCACGCGATGGTGTTCGCGAGCACCTGGGGGTAGTCGCGCGCCTTCATACCGTGGTTCTTGAGCATCTCGCTGCGGCGCTCAGGGTTCATGTAGTACCAGTCGTAGGAGCGCACGAACGGGTACACGCACACCCAGTCCTTCGGCTCCGCGCCGCGGGCGAAGGCCGGCGAGTGGTTCGAGGTGAACTCGGCCTCGCGGTGCACGCCCATGGCGTTCCAGGACTGCCGGGTTCCGCCCACCAGGGGCTCGCGGCGCAGCTCGCGCACGGCGGCCTGCAGGGCGTCCGGCTCCTTGCCGGTCAGCCAGAGCATCAGGTCCGCGCTCTCGCGCATCCCGGAGACGTCGTAGACGCCGCGCACGGTGACGTCCCGCTCGGCCAGCCGCGCCACGAGCGCGTCGAAGCTCTCCCGGGTGGCCGCGGAGTCAGCATCCTGCGGGCGGTCCCTCGTGCGCTCCAGCACCGTGTACTGGGACCAGTAGAGCTTCTCCTCGCCGCCCTGCGCGGCCTCCTGGCCGTCGTGCCCCTGCGTCTTCGCTGCGTGCTCACTCATCCTGTGCGTTCCTTTCGACTTCTCGTTCTCTTCCGTTCCGCGCCGCGCGTCCGCCGCCAGGCACGGGCCTCTTTGCCCACGACGACGACGCCCGCGCACCGCGGTGCCTCCTGCGCGCCGCTGCTGCGAACGGCTGCGGCACGCGGTTACTGCGAACCCGTACCCGCACCGCCCGGGGGCGCCGCCACCTCGTAGCCGTGGTGCTCCAGCAGCGCGCGGACCTGCTTGCGGGTGTCCGCGACGACCGCCGCGAGACCCGTTCCGGAGAGCCACGCGCCCACGGCGGCGGCATCCGGGATCTCCTTCAGCGCCCGGCGGAAGCCCGTGACCCGAGCGCTGTGCCCCGGGTCCGTCCGCGGCAGGGCCGCGTGCCAGCGCACGACGTCCGCGCCCACGAGCTGCTCCGGCGCGATGGGGACCCCCAGCAGGGTGCTGGCGTCCCCCAGGGCCAGGGCGATGAGGTGCTTGTCCTCCAGCGCCACCTCCGGGGAGGGCCCGGCCCCGCGCGGGGTGGCCCGACCGTAGGACAGCCGCAGGACGTGCCGGTGCTCGCCGGCCTCCCGGGCCACCCACTTCCACTTGGCGCTCGCGTGGGTCAGGGCCTTCGCCCGGACGTCCCGGACGTCCTCGCTCACGAGCAGACCCGTGCCGCGCGGGGCGGGGTCCAGGGCGGGGCAGTCCAACACCAGGGTGGCCAGGGCAATGCGCGGGCCGGAGCGCGGGGTGTAGTTCTGGGCGTCCTGCATGTGGCTGCCCATCAGCCGCACCGCGGTGGGCCCGTCCGTGGCCATCACGAGCAGCTCGCCGCGCGCCACGGCCGTCTTGTCCCCGTCCGTGGGCTGGCGCTGGATGACCATCCAGCCCGGACGGCGGGGATCGCGGTCCAGGGCGATCACGTCGTAGCGGGTGACGAGCTTGACCCCCAGCCGCTCGGCGTCGTGCACCAGGCGCTCGCTCAGCAGGTTCATGCCGCCGTCCAGACCGGCGACGTTCGAACCGGCGGGGGTGGCCTCGCGCAGCGCGCCGGCGGCGGCGCCGAGGCTGCCGAGCTCCCGCAGCCTGCTGCGCAGACCGGGCGCCACGGCGTCGACGTCCAGACGGTCCGGGTGCGTCGAGTAGACGCCCGAGACGAACGGGGAGACGAGCCTGTCGACCACGCGCTGGCCCATGCGGGCGCGCACGAGGCCGCCCAC
>NZ_RBMB01000065.1:0-4301 GCF_003989485.1 Kocuria sp. HSID17590
TCCGGGACACCGCCGAGGCCCGCCGCGCCGCGCAGCACGAACGGCTGAAGCTGCCGGTGCTGCCCACCACGACCATCGGCTCCTTCCCCCAGACCGTGGCGGTCCGCACGGCGCGCGCCGAGCACCGGGCCGGGCGAATCACGGACGCGGAGTACACCGCGCGGATCCGGGAGGAGATCGCCCGCACGGTGCGCGCGCAGGAGGAGCTGGGCCTGGACGTGCTCGTGCACGGGGAGGCGGAGCGCAACGACATGGTGCAGTACTTCGCGGAGGCCCTCGACGGCTTCGCAACCACCCGCCACGGCTGGGTGCAGTCCTACGGCTCGCGGTGCACGCGCCCCTCGATCCTCTTCGGGGACGTCTCCCGGCCAGCGCCCATCACGGTGGACTGGACCTCCTACGCGGCGTCCCTGACCGAGCGTCCCGTCAAGGGAATGCTCACGGGCCCGGTGACGATCCTGGCGTGGTCCTTCGTGCGGGACGACGCCCCCGCCGCGGAGGTCGCGGACCAGGTGGCGCTGGCGCTGCGGGACGAGATCACGGACCTGGAGGCCGCCGGAACCGCGGTCATCCAGGTGGACGAGCCCGCCCTGCGCGAGCTGCTCCCGCTGCGCGAGGCCGACCGCCCGGCGTACCTGGACTGGTCCGTGGGGTCCTTCCGCCTGGCCACGGGCGGGGCCGCCACCGACACGCAGATCCACACGCACCTGTGCTACTCGGAGTTCGAGACGGTGCTGGACGCGATCGACGGGCTGGACGCCGACGTCACCACCCTGGAGGCCTCCCGCTCCGGCTCGGGCATCGTGGACGGGCTGGCCGCCGCGGACTTCCCGCGGGACGTGGGCCCCGGCGTGTGGGACATCCACTCCCCGCGCGTTCCCACCTTCGACGAGGTCGCCCAGCGCGTGCGCCACGCCGCCCACGCGATCGGCGCGGAGCGCGTGTGGGTCAACCCGGACTGCGGGCTGAAGACCCGCGGCTGGAAGGAGACGGAGGCCGCCCTGGACCGGCTGGTGGCCGCGGCCGTCACGGTCCGCGGGGAGCTGGCGAGGGAGGGCGACGACGCCGCACGGGCCGTCCCCGCGGCTCCCGCCGGCGCGGTGGTCGGCGCCCCGAAGCGCTGACCCAGGGGTCGACCCACGAAGCACACCGAGCACGACCCGTGCGGCCCCGCGCCTTTGGGGCGGGGCCGCGCAGCACCGAGGAACGGAGAACGTCATGAGCGACACCACGGCTCGCGCCCCGCTGGGGACGCCGATCGTCCAGCCCATCCACCACAGCGCGGCGTACGCGTTCGACTCCCTCGCGGACGCCCGCGCCGTGTTCGCGCAGCGGGCCGGCGGGTTCACGTACGCGCGGACGGGCAACCCGAACGTCGCCGCCCTGGAGGCCGAGATCACGCGGCTGGAGCACGGCGAATGCGCGGTCGCCACGGCATCCGGGCAGGCGGCGGTGGCGCTCGCGCTGCTGTCCCTGACGGGCCCCGCGAAGGACGCGCACGCCGTCGTCTCCTCGCGAATCTACGGCGGCAGCGTGGACCTGCTCACGGACACCCTCGCGGACACCGGGCTCGAGGTGACCTTCGCGGACCCCCGCGATCCGCAGGAGTGGGAGGCCGCGCTGCGCCCCGGGACCCGGGTGTTCCTGCTGGAGTCCATCGCGAACCCGCTGACCGAGCTGCCGGAGCTCGACGCGATCGCGGAGATCGCCCACCGGCACGGTGCCGTGGTGATCGTGGACAACACCGTGGCCACCCCGCACCTCTACACCCCCGCGGAGCACGGCGCGGATCTCGTGGTCCACTCGGCCACCAAGTACCTCTCCGGTCACGGCGGCCCCCTCGGCGGGCTGCTCGTGGACGCCGGGCGCTTCGACCCCACCCGGGACCCGGAGCGCTGGCCGTGGTTCACCCAGCGGCAGCACCGCTGGGGCGGCCGCTCCCCCGTGGAGGTCTACGGCGCGAAGCGCGCGCTGCTGGGTGTGGCCCGGTGCAAGTACCTCAACGACCTCGGCCCGTGCATGGGCGCCACCACCGCGCACGAGATCCTGCAGGGCATCACGACCCTCGGGGTCCGCGTGGAGCGCCAGTCCGCCACCGCTCAGCGGCTCGCGGCCACGCTGTCCGAGCACCCGGCCGTGGCGCGCGTGCACCACCCTCTCCACAACGGCACGCGACAGGCCGAGCTGCTCGAGACCGGCGGCTACCGCGGCGCGGGCGGTGTCTTCTCCGCGGACCTGCGCGGAACCCCCGAGCAGGTGGAGCGCGTGGTGGACGCGCTGCGGCTCATCAAACTGGCGGCCAACATCGGGGACGTCCGCACCCTGGTGGCGCACCCCGCGAGCATGACCCACTGCCGTCTCACCCCGGAGCAGTTCGCGGCGAGCGGCATCACCGAGAACACTCTGCGCTTCACCGTAGGGCTGGAGGACGAGGCGGACCTCACCGCGGACCTCTTCCAGGCCCTGTCCGTGATCGCCCCGGCCGAGGCGCCGCACGCGCACGCGTGACCGCGCGACGTCGCCACCCCACCCCGCACACTTCGATCCGCACCCAGGAGGACACCATGACCCGCCACGGACTCGCCACGCGCGCCATCCACGACGGCCAGCAGCCCGACCCCACCACCGGCGCGGTGGTCCCGCCCATCTACCAGACGTCTACATTCGCCCAGGACGGCGTCAACGAGTTCCGCGCCGGCGGCCACGAGTACAGCCGCGGCTCCAACCCCACGCGCAACGGCTTCGAGGAGCAGCTCGCCTCGCTGGAGCAGGGGACGCGGGCGTTCGCGTTCGCCTCCGGGATGGCCGCGGAGGACGCGCTGCTGCGCGCGGTCCTCGCGCCAGGGGACCACGTGGTCCTCGCCTCGGACGTCTACGGCGGCACGTTCCGCCTGGTGGACCAGGTGCTCTCGGGCTGGGGGATCGAGCACAGCTTCGTCCCCTCTGCCTCCGCCGACGACGCAGCGGCCACAATTCGCCCCGGCCGCACCCGGGTGCTGTGGCTGGAGACCCCGTCGAACCCGCTGCTGCGAGTGGCGGACATCGCGGCCTGGGCACGGGTGGCCGACGACGCCGGCGCCCTCCTCGTCATCGACAACACCTTTGCCACCCCGGTCCTCCAGAACCCTCTGGTGCTGGGTGCACACGCGGTGATCCACTCGACCACCAAGTACGTGGGCGGGCACTCGGACGTGCTGGGCGGGGCAGTCGTTGTTGGGGGCGCCCAGTGGAAGGGCAAGTCCCTCGCGGACGCCATCGCCTTCCAGCAGTTCGCGTGCGGTGCAGTGGCCGGCCCGTTCGACTCGTTCCTGGCCGCCCGAGGTCTCAAGACACTCCCGCTGCGCATGGAGCGGCACTGCGCGAACGCCCTCGCCGTGGCCCGTTTCCTGGAGGCGCGGGAGGACGTCCTGGAGGTGAACTACCCGGGGCTGGAGAGCCACCCGCAGCACGACCTCGCCGCCCGCACGTTGAACGGCGGATTCGGGGGCATCATCTCGTTCCGACCCGCCGGTGGAGTGGCCGCCGCCCAGGAGTTCGCGCGGTCGTCCGAGCTGTACAGCCTGTCAGTGAGTCTCGGCGGGGTGGAGTCTCTGGTGTGCGTACCCCACAGCATGACGCACGCCTCGCGGGTGGGCACCCCCTACGAGGTGCCCGAGGACCTGGTGCGCCTGTCGGTGGGGATCGAAACACTGGAGGACCACCTGGAGGACCTGGACCGGGCGTTGGGAGCCGCTGCCCGGGTTACCGGCGCCACCCGGCCGACCGCTGAACCGCGCGGCGCTTTCCCGTCACACGAGGTCCATGTCCCCATCACCGTCCCCTCCGGGGTCCCTGTCGGTGCCGGGGTCGGCCTCTAACAACAGACCCCAGAACATGAGAAAGGCCCTGTGGGGTGGTGCACCAGTCATGGTGTCCCACCCCGCAGGGCCTTCCTCATCCTGTACCCCAGGACGTGACCTGTACGCCCCTTCCCGCGGGCATGCCCGCACGAAGCCGGGGGCCCGCATGGCCTCGCCCTGGCTCGCTCCCGCCACCCGCCTGATCCTGGGGACGACGAAGGGCCCGGAGCGTCGTGCTCCGGGCCTCTTACCCGCCCGTCTAGGCCCGCACACGACGAGGGGCTCGAAGCAGTGTGCTCCGAGCCCGGGTGATCTCGCGGCGTACCTGTTAAATGCGGGGAGGCCCCACACCAAACGGTGTGGGGCCTCAACCCTCTTCTCACGTGAATTCCGGCGGTGACTTACTCTCCCACACCCTACCGAGTGCAGTACCATCAGCGCTGTGGGTCTTAGCTACCGGGT
>NZ_RBMB01000006.1:0-126009 GCF_003989485.1 Kocuria sp. HSID17590
CCCGAGCTCTACGCTGCTCTGCACTCCCTTGCCCTACGCGACGCTCTTCCGATCTCTCGCGCAGCCGCTCGGGGTCGGCGTGCAGGGACCGGGCAACGGGAGTGGGCCCGCCGCGCAGCGTGGCCTCCAGCGCCGCCAGGGTGAGCTTGTCCGCACGCACCGCCCGGGCCAGGGGGAAACGCGCCAGGCGGGTGATCGTCTCCGCGCGGCCCAGCAGCAGACCGGCCTGGGGCCCGCCGAAGAGCTTGTCCCCGCTCGCGATCACCGCGTCCGCCCCGGCCTCCAGTGCTTCGGAGAGGCTCGGCTCGTCCGGGAACGCGGGGTCCGGGGTGAGCAGCCCGCTGCCCACGTCCACGACCAGCGGCACGCCGTGCTCGTCCGCGAGCGCCCGCAGCTCGCGCAGCGGCACCGAGGAGGCAAAGCCGGCCACCCGGAAGTTGCTGGGGTGCACCTTCAGCAGGCACCCGGTGTCCGGGCCGAGCGCGTCGCGGTAGTCGGCGAGGTGCGTCCGGTTGGTGGTGCCCACCTCGCGCAGCCGCGCGCCCGTGGACTCCATGAGGTCCGAGAGCCTGAAGCCCGCGCCGATCTCCACGAACTCGCCGCGGCTGATGACCACCTCGCGGCCCGCGGCGAGCGCGGTGGTGGCGAGCACGAGGGCAGCCGCGCCGTTGGTCACGACGAGCGCGTCCTCGGCGGCCGGGCACGCCTCCAGCAACGCCTGGCGCGCCCCGACCCCGCGCTTCGAGCGCTGCCCGGACCGCAGGTCGAGCTCCACGTCCACGTAGCCGGAGGCGTCGAGCACCGCCTGCCGGGCGGCGTCCGAGAGCGGGGCCCGGCCGAGGTTGGTGTGCACGACCACGCCGGTGGCGTTGAGCACCGGGGTCAGGGAGCTCGGGCTCTGGGCCGTCAGCGCGGCAACGACGGCCCCCACCACGTCCTCCGGGGCGATCTCACCCGCGCGGGCACGGTCCTGGGCGGCGACAACGGCGCGGCGCACGGCGGCGTCCGCCAGTCCGGTCCCGGCGCGCACCACCTCGGGCTCCGCGAGGACGCGGTCCGTGCGAGGGATCCGGCGGCGGGGGTCCTGAGTGCTCACGGTGCTCCTGGGATCTCAACGGTGGCGGAGGCGGACGGGAATCGAACCCGCCAGACCGAGGTGCTCGGTCTCACCGGTTTTGAAGACCGGGGCGCCCACCAGGACACGTACGCCTCCGCCAGCGAATGTATCACCGGCCCACGACGCCCCCGCACGGGCCGGCCGGAGCCCTCCGCGGCACCGCCGGGTCAACAGTGCGTGTCCGCGGCCGTTCCTACACTGGGCCCATGAGCGATTCCCCCGCGTCCCCGTCCGTCTCCGTGCCCTCGCCCGGGACCGGCCGCCTCACGAGCTACGCCCACGGCGGTGGCTGCGCGTGCAAGATCCCGCCGGGAGAGCTCGAGGACGCCGTGCGCGGACTCACGGGGCAGGACGCGCCGGACGTCCTGGTGGGGCTGGACGACGGCGACGACGCCGCGGCCGTCCTCGTGCGCCCGGACCTCGCCGTGCTCTCCACGGCGGACTTCTTCACCCCGGTGGTGGACAGCGCCTACGACTGGGGTCGGATCGCCGCCGCCAACGCCCTCTCGGACGTCTACGCCATGGGCGGCACTCCGGTGGTCGCGATCAACCTGGTGGGCTGGCCGCGCGAGCTGCTGCCCATGGAGCTGATGTCGGAGGTGCTCCAGGGCGGGCTGGACGTGGCCCAGCTGGCGGGCTGCCCGGTGATCGGCGGGCACTCGATCGACGCTCCTGAGCCCACATACGGCATGGCCGTCACCGGCACGGCGGACCCGCAGCGCTTGATGCGCAACGACGCCGCCCGGCCCGGTCTGCCGATCACCCTCACCAAGCCGATCGGTGTGGGGCTGCTCAACAACCGCCACAAGACCACCGGCGAGGTCTTCCCCGCGGCCATCGAGGCCATGACGTCGCTGAACAAGGAGGCGTCCGAGGCCGCGCTGGCCGCCGGGGTGGAGGCCGCCACGGACGTCACCGGTTTCGGTCTGCTGGGCCACCTCTACAAGATGTGCCGGGCCTCCGGCGTGGGTGCGACGATCGACGCCACCGCGGTTCCCCTGGTCGACGGCGCCGCCGAGGCGTTGCGCGACGGCTTCGTCTCCGGCGGCACCCGGCGCAACCTGGACTGGGTGCGTCCCTACCTCACCGCCGGGGCGGGAATCACCGAGGACACCCTGCTGCTGCTCGCGGACGCCCAGACCTCCGGCGGGCTGCTCGTGGTCGGCGAGGTCCCGGGCTGCCCGGTGATCGGCGAGACCACCGCGCTTCCGGACGCGGCGGAGACCTTTGTCACCGTGCGCTGAGGCATCCCCGGGGCAGTGCCCGGGCGGTCGTGGCCGTGCACCGAGTCGAGTGCGCAGCGTCTGCGTCTCCGCACCGCCTCAGTGCCCGGTGCAGAGGCCCGCGCGGTGGCCGTTGCGGTGCCGGCGGGAGCCCCGCCCGGCGACCGCCGCACGGTGGTGCGGTCTCAGCCCTGCGGGTGCTGCGGGCCCGTGGTGATCGAGTCGTCGGTGATGCCCGCCGCGCGCCGCTTGTTGAGGCGGTTGCGCTGCGGAATCACCGTGTACTTGGGGTCCTTCACGGACTCCTTGCCACCCCAGAACACGCCGAAGCGGGTGAGTGCGGAGGAGGCCATCAAGGCGGCGCCGGAGACGGCGGCGACCCAGCGGCGTCGTCCCCCCAGCAGGGCACCGAGACCACCGGCGATCGAGAGCCGCTCGCTCCACTCCAACCACTCCCCCGGCTTCCCCTGTTCCAGGGGCTCCACGGTCACGGGGTCCATGGCCTTCTTCATGACGTGCATGGCCACGAGCTCCCCGGCCACCCCCGCCACCGCGAAGAAGCGCGCGGGCCCCGTCTCGGAGGTGGGCGTGGTGAGCAGGATCAGCCCGCCCGAGGCCAGGGACGCCGAGCTCGCGAACACGAATGCCAGGTGGCCGTGCATCTCGTGCCACGTGGGCACGGAGGTGTCGCTGAGCAGCATGGCCGTGTAGGTGGCCATGGGCGCGCCGAGCAGACCGGCGGCCACGCTCGTGGGCAGCTCCAGCGCGTGCAGCACGGGGCGCAGCGGGCCCAGCGGCAGACGCTCTCCTGTCATGCGGTCGATTTCCACCGTCGCGGCCACGCCCGCGTTCGTGGAGAAAGTGGCGAGCACCCACGAGCCCATGCTCATGGGCGAGGTGGGCTTGAACGTGCGCATCATGTGCAGGAAGCGCTCCGGGCGCCCGAGGTCCGCGACCAGCGCGATGCCGCCCAGCCCGGCCGCGGTCAGCGCCGCCAGCCGGCCGTTGCGGCGCATCGCGGGCCTGCCGGTGAGGTGGCCGCCGAGCGCGAGGATCGCGGAGCCGCCGGAGAGTCCACCCAGGAACAGGTAGGTGGCGATCTTCGAGTCCCACGGCGGGGCCTTCACGATCGGGCGGCCGTAGTAGGAGGTGAACTCCGGCTCGGGCACCATGGCCACCTCGCGGGAGCCGTCCCCGCCGCCGCGGCGGAAGGCGCCACCCCCGGCGGGCCTGTTGCGACGACGCTTCTTGCGACGCGGCTCCTCCGGCGGACGGTAGCTGTCGTAGGGCGAGATGCTCATGAGCGATCACCCGCCGTGAAGGCCGCCACGCCCAGCGCGAGCATGCCCAGCACCGCGGCTCCGGCCCGCTTGTACATCCGCGGCAGGTCTGCGGTGGGCACACGGGGGTCCGGGGGCAGGCCGTAGACCTCCGGCTCGTCGAGCAGCAGGAAGATGGAGCCCGTACCACCCACGCCGTCCTTGGGGTTCGCGCCGTACAGCCGCGCCTCGGTCTTGCCCTGCTCGTGCAGCTGGGTCACGCGGTGCTGCGCGGTCTCCAGCATGCTCTCCCGCTCGCCGTACTTGATGGACGTGGTGGGGCACGCCTGCGCGCACGCGGGGGTCTGGTCGTTCTTCATGCGGTCGTAGCACAGCGTGCACTTCTGGGCGATGCCGTCCTGCGGAACCTTGACGGTGTCCGGCATGGGCGGGGCTCCGCGCTGCGTCTTGGGCTCCACCAGGCCGTCGTTGCGGCGCTCGATCACACCGAACGGGCAACCGGCCACGCACGTGCCGCAGCCGTTGCAGATGTCCTCCTGGACCACCACGGTGCCGAACTCCGTGCGGAACAGCGCACCCGTGGGGCACACGTCCAGGCAGCCGGCGTGGGTGCAGTGCTTGCACACGTCCGAGGACATGAGCCAGCGGAAGTCCGGGGTGTCCAGCACGGGCGAGTCCTCCGCGGCCGTGCCGGGCGCGCCGGAGGACGACGACGCCGCGGCGCCACCTCCGCAGCCGCCACCCGAACCGCAGCCCACGGGCGCCGTGACGCCCGGCGTGGACTGGGACGAGCACGCGCACCCGGGCCCCGCGGCGTCGTCGGGTGCCGGAGCGGAACCGCACGCGCACCCGCCCGAGCCGCACGCCCCGCCCTGGGAGGCGGTGGCGGCGACGTCGTCCCCGGCGGCCGGGCCGCACGCGCACCCGCCGGACGACGGCGCGGACGACGCCGCAGGGGGTCCCACCCGCGGCATCCCCAGGTTCACCAGGGCGCGCCCGGACTCGCGGGCCTGCTCGACGCGCTCCTGGGACTGCTCGATGAACGCGACGTGGCGCCACGTGTCCGCGCCCAGGCCGCCGGTGTTGTCGTAGGAGGAACCGAGGATCTCGTAGTCCGAGTCCGCGGGGTTGCGGTTCCACTCCTTGCACGCGACCTCGCAGGCCTTGCAGCCGATGCAGATGGAGGTGTCCGTGAAGAAGCCGCGCCGCGGGTGCGTGTGCTCCCAGTAGGTGTCGTCCTCGAAGGCCGAGGTGGGCGTCATCCGGTCCGTGCTCACTTGTCCTCTTCCTGGTCCGCCGGGTGGTCCGCGGGGTGGTCCTCCGGGCGTTCCCCCGGGTGGTAGGCCGTGGACCGGCCCGCGGTGTCACCGCTGTCGCGTGCTCGCAGCGGATCCTGGTTGAGCTCCCGCTCGGGGTCCGTGATGCGCTCCATGCCGGTGCGCACCGTGAGGCCCGCCCGCTCCTGGTACTCGCGCACCAGCTCGTTGCGCTGCGCACCACGCGGTCGCCGCCCGGGGATGATGTCGCACGACCCCGTCTTGAAGTTCTGGATCTGCACGTTGGGGTCCAGCGTGATGCCCAGCAGGTCGTTCGCACCGTCACCGGTGACCACCGCGTCCGTGCCCGCACCCCAGTGGTACGGCAGGCCGATCTGGTGGATGGTCTTGCCCGCCACGGTCAGCGGGGTCATACGGTCCGTGACCATGACCTTGACCTCGATGGCCGAGCGCGGGGAGACGATGGTGGCCCACCCGTAGGGCTCCAGCCCCTTCAGCTGCGCGAGCTCCGGGGAGATCTCGCAGAACATCTCGGGCTGCAGCTCGGAGAGGTAGGGCAGCCACCGGCTCATGCCGCCGGCGGTGTGGTGCTCCGTGAGCCGGTACGTGGTGAACATGAACGGGTAGACGTCCGTTCCCGGTGCGTCACCGCTGGCCGCGGAGAGGTTGTCCTCCCGCGGGAACATCACCCGCGTGGGGTTCTGCTGCTGCGCGTACAGCGGATTGGCCACCGGGGACTCCTGCGGCTCGTAGTGCGTGGGCAGGGGCCCGTCCAGCATCCCCTTGGGAGCGAAGAGCCACCCCTTGCCGTCCGCCTGCATGATGAACGGGTCGTTGCCCGCCAGGCCGTCCGGGCCGGCGACGTCCGGTCCCGGCCGCGCCGAGGGGTCACGGTCCAGAGGGAAGTCCGGGTTGTCCTTTCCGGTCCAGCGGCGGTTCTCCTCGTCCCACCACACGAGCTTCTTGCGCTCGCTCCACGGCCGGCCCTTCGGGTCCGCGGAGGCGCGGTTGTAGAGGATGCGCCGGTTGGCGGGCCAGGCCCACGCCCACTGCGAGGCGATCTCGTCCTGCTGCCACCCCGGAACACGCATGGCCGCCCGGTTGACGCGGTCCGCGTAGATGCCCGCGTAGATCCAGCACCCGCCGGACGTGCTGCCGTCCGCCGTCATCTGGCCGTAGCTGCTCAGGGGCTCACCGGCGTTCTCCCCGGACTCGAACCGCCCGTTGATCTCGGCCAGCACGGAGACCGGATCGATCTCGCCCTGCTCGTCCAGCGGGTAGTCCCACGTCAGGTCGAGCAGCGGACGGTCCCGCGGGTCCTCGGAGTCCGCGAGCCGCTGCCGGATGCGCTTGCCGAGCTCGAAGAAGAACTCCAGCTCGCTCTGCGCGTCCCCGGGCGGAGCGACGGCCTGGTGGCGCCACTGCACGAGCCGCTGGGTCTGCGTGAAGGATCCAGACTTCTCCACGTGGGTGGCCGCGGGCATGAAGAAGACCTCGGTCTGGATGTCCTCCGTCTTCAGCTCGCCCGAGGCGATCTCCGGGCCGTCCTTCCACCACGTGGCGGACTCGATCATGTTCAGGTCACGCACCACCAGCCACTTCAGGTGGGACATGCCCAGCCGCTGCATCCGACCGTTCGCCGAGCCCACGGCGGGGTTCTGCCCCAGGAGGAAGTAGCCCTCCACCTTGTCCTCGAGCATGGCCATGAGCGTCTGGTAGGTGCCGTGGGCACCGTTGATGCGGGGGATGTAGTTGTACGCCCACTCGTTCTCCGCGGTGGCGGCCTCACCCCACCACGCCTTCAGCAGGTTGACGGCGTACGCCTCCGCGTTCGCCCAGTAGCCCTTCTGCTCCGTGGTGCGGATGCCGTCCACGTAGTCCGAGAACGTCTGCTTGCTCACCTCGGGCATGGGCAGGTAGCCGGGCAGCAGGTTGAACAGGGTGGGGATGTCCGTGGAGCCCTGGATGGTCGCGTGACCGCGCAGCGCCATGATGCCGCCACCCGGGCGGCCCATGTTGCCCAGCAGCAGCTGCAGGATCGAGGCCGTGCGGATGAACTGGGCACCCAGGGTGTGCTGGGTCCAGCCCACGGCGTACGCGAAGCACGTGGTGCGGTCCCGTCCGGAGTTCTCCGTGATGGAGCGTGCCAGGTACTCGAAGTCCGCCTCCGAGATGCCGCACGCCTCCCGCACCATCTGGGGCGTGTACCGCGCGTAGTGGCGCCTGAGGATCTGGAACACCGTGCGCGGGTGCTGGAGGGTCTCGTCCCGCACCGGCACGCCTCCGCCCACGGGCGCGCCGCCGCTGCCGAACTCGTCGCCACCGGCCTCGGCCCGCTGCTTGGCGCCCTTGGCGTGCTCGTGCTCGCCCTCGCCGCCGGAGCCGTGGTTGACGACGCCGCGGCCCGCGGCGTCGTCGGACGCACCCCCGTGGGAATCCTGTCCCTCGGCGTCCTCGGTCTGGTATGCCCACGACTTCAGGTGGTAGGCGCCGCTCTCCTCGTCGTAACCGGAGAACAGTCCGTCCAGGTCCTCGGCGTCCTCGAAGTCCTCGCTGATCAGGTTGGAGGCGTTCGTGTAGTTGACCACGTAGTCGTGGAACCAGAGGTCGTTGCTCAGCACGTGGTTGATGAGCGCACCGAGCAGCACGATGTCCGATCCCGCCCGGATGGGCAGGTGCTTGTCAGCGACCGCGGAAGTGCGTGTGAAGCGCGGGTCCACGTGGATGACCCTGGCACCGCGCGCCTTGGCCTCCGTGACCCACTGGAAGCCCACGGGATGGCACTCGGCCATGTTGGAGCCCTGGATCACGATGCAGTCGGCGTTGGCCATATCCTGCAGGGACTGGGTCGCGCCACCGCGACCGAACGAGGTTCCCAGACTGGGAACCGTGGCGGAGTGTCAAATCCGGGCCTGGTTCTCGATCTGCACCGCCCCGGCCGCGGTGAACAGCTTCTTGATCAGGTAGTTCTCTTCGTTGTCCAGCGTGGCCCCGCCCAGGGACGCGATGCCCATGGTGCGGCGCAGCGGACGGCCGTCCTCGTCCGTGTCCTGCCAGCCGCGGCGTCGGGACTCGAGGAAGCGGTCCGCGATCATGTCGATCGCGGTGTCAAGCTCCAGGGGCTGCCACTCCGAGGCGCCGGGTGCCCGGTAGAGCATCTGGGTCTGGCGGCCCGGGGAGTTCACGAGCTGCTCGCTCGCGGAGCCCTTGGGGCACAGCCGACCGCGGGAGATCGGCGAGTCCGGGTCACCCTCGATCTGGATGACGCGCTCGTCCTTGACGTAGACCTTCTGTCCGCAGCCCACCGCGCAGTAGGGGCAGATGCTCTGCACCACGCGGTCCGCCGTGGCGGTGCGGGCGGTGAGGTCACGGGTGTGCTGGGACTGCACCGCGGAGCTGCGGCCGGTGCGGTCACCCGTGCGGAGCTGGCGGATGACCGGCCACTCCAGGGGGCTGAAACGAGACATGCGAAAAGGATAGACCTCCGCGCGGACACGATTGCGCACCAGGTGTTTCCCGGCTCCGCTCACCGCGGGCGCCGGCCGCCGCGTCCCAGGCGGTCGACGACGCCGCGGCGCCCCGTCATCCGGGTTCGTCCCCCGCTGCTCCGGGCACGGAGGGTGTCCCGGGGTGGCTCAGTCCTCGTCCTCCAGCGGGTCGGAGCTTTCGAAGCCTGCGTCCTCGAGGGACTCGTTGACCTCCTCGTCAGCCTGCGGGTCGTCGATCATCCGCTCGACCTCCGGGTCCGCTAGCTCCGGGTCCGTGCCCGGTTCCACCATGAGGTCCTCGTCGTCCGCGAGCTGCCGGGCGTCCGCGTCCTCGGGGTGCTTCAGGGGGTCGTCGTCCTGGCCCCACTGGGCGTCGTCCTCCTCCCAGGCGTCGTCCTCGTCCCCCGAGGTCTCGGAGAACTCGTCCTTGCCGAGGATCTCGTTCTGCACCTCGGGATCGTCCAGCGGGTTGGGGTCCGGGATGGGCTGGGTCATGGTGTGCTCCTTCGCGGGTTCTGGGGCCGCGTGCTGTCACGGGCACCGCCAGACTACGGCTCCGCGCGCGCCACCTCCACCGGCCCGGCGGGGGTTCGTTGCGGGCGGCAGCGGAGGCGACCCCGGCCGTTCCCGCACCCCGATGTGCGTGTCTCGGCGCCGACACGGTCGCGTTGCATCACTTTGCATCTATGTGGTGGTTGAGTTGAGGCACCCGGCCCTCCCGGCGGGGTCCCGCACGTCTGCGGGGTCAAGGACTCGTCGAGAGGCCCGCCATGCCCAGGACACGCCACGCCGTCGTCATCCCAGCGCTGCTCGTGCTCGCCCTCGGCGGGCTCACGGCATGCGGTTCACAGTCCGCGGAGGAGCCGCAGGCGACGTCGACCGCCGCCCGCAACGCGCCCACCTCGGGGATCCGCTCGCAGGCCCCGACGACGACGCCGTCCGCCCTCGACGGCACGCAGCCCGCCTCCCAGCCCACGAAGAAGCCCGCGGCCAGGCCGAGCGAGACGCCCAACGGTGCAGACGGCGCGGACGAGGAGACGACGTCGTCGGCCACCCCGGAACCGTCCGGGTCCTGCGGCACCGACAGCGCAAAGCAGGCTGTCGACGACAACCTCGACAAGGTTCCAGCACCGTTCGATGCATCGGATCCAGCGAGCAGCTCAGACTTCGGATGGGTTGTCGATGACGACAGCACGTACGATCCATGCGCCGCGCTGTCCTGGGTGACGCTCGGGATCAAGGGCACTGTTTCTTCTCCCTACACACAGATGCTCTTTCACAACGGTGACTACCTGGGAACCACCACCTCTAAGGCCATCGGTTTCTACCCGACGACTGTTCGACTCAACGACTCCTCAATGCAGGTGACCTACAAATTCGTCGAGGGCAACGAGAGCAACGCCGAGGCCCGTGGCCGCGCCGTGTCCGTCTACTCCTGGAACCCCGACACCGAGTCCATCGACCACTCCGGCGAGTGGCCCCCGGGCATCGGCTGACCCACCGCTGCGGGCGGGTCGTCGGGCCGAGGGACGAACTGCTCGATGGGCCGGGCAACGGCTCACCGGTTCCGTGACACAACCGTGACATCACGTCTCACGATGCTTCTGACCTGCGGAAACAATGAGACGGCGACTCATCGACGCGCCCTACAAGCATCGTCGTAAGCGGTTTGCCTTTGCACAGCCGCGGTCGAGACCCCATGGTGGAACCAGGTCGCCACACCGGTGGCCGTACGGAAAACATCCAAGGAGTCACTTCATGGGACGCCTCACTCGTCTTTCCACCCGCACCACCGCCGCGGCCGCCGGAGCCCTCCTGCTGGCCGGTGGCATTGCAGGACCGGCCATGGCCTCCGGGCAGGCGCCCGAGGCCGCGACGTCGTCCGCCGCCGCATCCGACTGCGGCCTGGAGACCGGCGACCAGGCCGCCCAGCGCTGGATCCCCGTCCTGACCCCGCCGTTCGGCGCGGACCACGAGGAGCAGGGCGCGTGGGACACCAAGAACGTGGACACCTCCACCTACGACCAGTGCGCGGAGCTGTCCTGGATCACGGTGAAGACCGAGGGCGCCACGGCCTCCTCGCCGAGCACCATCATGCTGTTCCGCAAGGGCGCCTACCTGGGCACGGCCACCAACGGGTCCTTCGGCTTCGCCCCGGACGTGGACCGCGTGGACGACTCCACGCTGGACGTGACCTTCCACTACCCGCAGGACGGCGACAGCAACGCCGACCCACACGGCACGGCGACCTCCACGTACTCGTGGGACCAGGACGCCGGCAAGCTCACCCAGGAGGGCCAGCTGCCTCCTCACCTGAACAACTGATCCCCTGCCGAGGCACGGGTGCCTGAGCGCCTGACGCCGGGCAACGCGACGGGGCCGTCCACCGACACCGGTGGGCGGCCCCGTCGTTGTCCCCGCCTGTGCGGGCAAGGCAGGGGCGCACTTCTCGGATACCCGCGAACGGCTCGCGAAGGTTACCGAATCGCAATCCCTTTCGCGCTATTTGCTATTGCACACCCGCGGTTGAGCCCCCAGTGTGGAAACAGGTCGTCGAGCGACGGCCGTACGGAAAACACCGAAGGAGTCACGTCATGGGACACCTCGCACGTCTTTCCACTCGCACCACCGCCGCCGCAGCAGGAGCACTCCTGCTCGCCGGGGGACTTTCCGCTCCCGCCCTCGCATCGGGCGCGGCCCCGCAGGGCGCGTCGTCGCCCACCGCACAGACGGCCCCGGATCCCTGCCCCAACGACTCCCCCGAGTACGCCGTGCGGCAGGCAGCCACGCAGCTGCCGCCGCCCTACAGCGCGGACGTGCCGAACGCGCCGGAGTGGGCCGTTGACGGTGCGGACACGTCTACCTACAACGGCTGCGCGGGCCTCTCCTGGGTCTCCGTGACGGTGGCCGGCGCCACGGCGTCCTCGCCTGACGCGATCATGCTGTTCTCCCACGGCCGGTGCCTGGGCACGGCGTCCGCCACGCACTTCGGCTTCGAGCCGGAGGTGGAGCGCGTAGACGACTCCACGCTGCGGGTCACCTACCGCTACCTCCTCGACGGCGACGCCAACGCGGCACCCCGGGGCAGGGCGGTCTCCGAGTTCCACTACGACGCCGCCTCGGGCCGCGTGGTGCACACCGGCGAGTTCCCGCCGCAGGACGCCTGACCAGAACCACCCCGGCGGGTCGACAGTTCCCCGGGGTGACGGACGACGAGGGCCGACCAGACCGCTGGTCGGCCCTCGTCGTTCCGACGTCGTCCGGCGGACACCTGTTTCCCGGCCGCGCGTGTGAGGTGTGGCACGATGACCGCGAGGGGCACGACGTCGTCGAGGGGGGAACCGTGGAACTAATGCGCACGCTCGTCACCGCTGCCGCGGGCTCCTACGGCGCGAACTGCGCGCTGGGGACGAGCGCGGCGCTCGGCTGGGTGGACACGTCCTCCTTCCGGTGGGTGCACCACGCGCTGTACGTGAGCACGTCCTCGCTCACCGCGGCCGCCGTGGTGGCGGGGTTGTGGAAGGGGTCGACGACGGCGCTCGCCCTGGTCCCCACGCTCGTCCCCCTCGTCCTGCTGCAGCGCCACGGTGCCCGCCCGCTGCCACGCCACACGCGGGACGCCCTCGCGGCGGCACCGTGCTACGCGGCCGGCCTCGCGCTGGCCTGGAGGTGAACCATGGAGTTCCTGGACGCTGTCTTCAACCGCAGGACCACCAACGGCCCGTTCCGTCCTGATCCGGTGAGCCCCGAGCACCAGCAGCTGCTGATCCGCGCGGCCGCGGCGGCGCCGTCCCAGTTCAACAGCCAGCCGTGGCGGTTCGTGCTGGTCGAGGACCGGGAGACCATCGGGACGATCGCCCGCATCAGCGGCGAGAGCATGACCGAGGTGATGGGCGCGGGAACGTTCTTCGACCGGTACAAGAAGTACTTCCGCTTCAGCCAGAAGGAGATGGACACCCTGCGCAGCGGCATGCTCTTCGACAGGCTGCCCGCCCTGCTGCGCCCGTTCACCTCCCGGGCGTTCACACCGTCCGGACAGAAGCTCATGAACCGGCTGCGGGTGCCGCAGACCCTCGGCGAGGAGAACCGCAAACTCGTGGCCGGTTCACCGCTGCTGCTCGGCGTGATGCTGGAGCGCGGCGAGTACCGGCCGGAGGAGCTCTCCGGCTTCTACTCCGTGTTCAGCATGGGCGCGGCCATGGAGAACCTGTGGCTGACCACCGTGGAGCTGGGCATGGGTATCCAGTTCGTGTCCTTCCCCATGGAGGCCCCGCACCAGTGGGCGCGGATCGTGGAGCTGCTCGAGGTCCCGGAAGACCTGGAGCTCATGGCCGTCTACCGATTGGGCTACGTGCCCGAGAGCACGCACCGCCCCGCGATCGACTGGTCCAGCCGCGAGCGCAAGCGCCCCTCCCAGTTCGTCTTCCGGGAGACGTGCGCCACGCCGCAGCTGGGGTGGGACGAGGACTCCCGCCCCGGTTCCGACTGACCGCGGCCCGGTCTGCCCCCCTCCTGCGTCGGCTCCCGGATCAGCCCGACCTGCGGGCCAGTCGGGTCCATGTATCAGTCAGGTCCATGTATCAGTCATGCCCACGGGGCAGTGAGGTCCGCGGGTCAGTGGGGTCCGCGGTTCAGTCCGTTCCCCGGTGCACCGCCAGGACGCGGAAGAAGCGTTGGCGGCGCACCCGCCACCCGGGCGGCACGAGCGCGGCCAGCTCGTCCGGTGTGCGGCTGCGCCGGATGGACAGCAGCCCGTCGAAGCGCACGAAGGTGCGGGCGCGGGCCAGCGGCAGGGTGGCCGCCCAGTAGATGAGCCATGCCAGGCGTGAGCGCCGCAGGTCGTTGTGCACCGCGATCCCACGTGCCAGGAGCGCGGAGTCCTCCAGCAGTCCGGTCAGTTCGGGGGCATCCAGGTGGTGCAGCACGTGGTTGGAGAGCACGGCGTCGTACCGCTCCCCCGCCGCCACGAGGTCCGCACTGGACACCGTCCGGTAGGTGGTTCCCGCCCCGCGGTCGTGCGCGCGTGCCCACGTGATGGCCCGGGAGTCCGGGTCGATGCCCGTGACCCGCACCTCCAGCGAGTCCCGGGCGGCCCAGCGCGCCACGGCCCGTGCGACGTCGCCGCCCCCGCAGCCCACGTCCAGGACCGTGGCCGGGCGGGACTCACCCGCCGCGGCGCGCAGCACCGGGCGGAGGTCACGCACGTAGACCGCCCTCCAGGAGGCCACGAGCAGGTTGATGACGCCGAACATCCGGTAGGTGGTGTCCAGGGCCCGCGGATCGCACGCGGGATCGTCCATGAGCTCGGGCTCGTCGAGGGCCCGACGGCGCAGCAGCGGGTCCACGGGTCACTCGCCCCGGCCGTCGGCGGGCCCGGGCAGCACCCGCAGCAGCGCGCTCTCGATGCTCAGCCCCGGCCCGAACGCCATGGCCGCCACCGCGCCGGGCTCCCCGCGGGCGAGGATCCGCTCCAGCACGAACAGGATGGTGGCGCTGCTCATGTTCCCGGCCTCGCGCAGCACGCTCCGGGAGGGCGCCATCTGCTCCTGCGTGAGCCCCAGCCGCGACTGCACCTTGTCCAGGATGCTGCGCCCGCCCGGGTGCACCGCCCACTGCGGTACGCGCCCCGCCGTCTCGCCCGTGCGGCGCAGCAGCGGGGCCAGTGCGTCGACCACGTGGTCGTCGATGATCCGCGGCACGTACGCGCCCAGGATCATCTCGAAGCCCTCGTCCCCCACACTCCAAGCGAGCTCGTCCTCGCCCACGGGAGCGAGTGCGGTCTCGAAGTCCACCAGTTCCATGCTCGGCCCCGCGCGGGGGACCTCCCGCGCGCTGACCACCGCTGCGGCCGCCCCGTCCGCGAACAGGGCGTTGCCCATGACGGTGTCCGGGTCGTTGCGCACGTGCAGGTGCAGCGTGCACAGCTCCAGGCACACCACCAGGACCACGGCCTGCGGGTCCGCGCGGCACGCGGTGGCCGCGGCCCGCAGGGCGGGGAAGGCCGCGTTGCAGCCCATGAACCCCAGGTGCGTGCGGGCCACGTCCGCGGGCAGCCCGAGGTCCTTGGCCACGCGCACGTCCGGTCCCGGCGCGAAGAAACCGGTGCAGGACACGGTGACCACGTGGGTCACGTCCGCCGCCTCGACCGGCGCGCGGTCCAGCGCGGCGCGAGCCACCGAGACGAACATGCGACGCGCGTTCTCCGTGTAGATCCGGTTGCGCTCGTGCGTGCCCGGGGAGAGCAGCTGCCCCGCGGCGGCCCCGACGAACGACGACGACGTCGCACCGTCACCTTCCTCGCGCGGGCGAACGGTGCCCTCCGGACCCGACGGCGCGGCATCGTCCCGGCGTGCCCGTGCGGCGTCGGCGAGGGCACCCAGCTCGGGAAGCACCGTGTGGCGCGTGTCCACACCGGCCGCGCGGAACGTGGCGCGGACCAGGCGGGTGCCCAGCCGCGTCATGCCCGGCTGCTCGGCGAAGACCTCCGCCACGTCCTCCTGGCGGATCATGGTGTCCGGGACCTCGGTGGCGATCGACAGCATGCGAACAGTCATGGCCCATGGTAGGCACCCTCACAGCGGGCAGGGCCGTAGCCTGGGGCCATGACCGAGCACCCCGACGACACCCGCCCCCGCTCCGTCCAGTTCCTCGACCGCGTGCGCGAGAACCTCGACCGGCTGAGCCCAGAAGAGGCGTACCGGGAGCAGCAGGAGGGCGCGATCATCGTGGACGTGCGCACCGAGACCCACCGCGGGGACGGCCCGCACATCCCGGGCGCGCTGGTCATCGACCTCACGGTGCTGCCGTGGCGGCTGGACCCGGACTTCGCCTGGTCCGTTCCGGAGGCGGTGTCACCGGAGCAGCGGTGGATCCTCGTGTGCCGCCACAGCTACGCGACGTCCCTGGCCGCCTGGAACCTGCGGGAGATGGGGCTCTCACGCGTCACGGACGTCGTCGGCGGCTTCGAGGCGTGGCACGAGGCGGGCCTGCCCACCACCATGGATCCGCCGGACGTCCGGCCCTGACGTCCTCCCCCACCCGTTCCCGGTGGCGGCCCGGAAACGTCGGCACCGCGCGGCGCGCCGTCCGGTGCCCGCGGCTCCGGTGGGCTCGCGGGCAGACCCGGCCCGGCGACGTCGTCCCCACGATCACCGCGGCAGCCCCGGTCCGAACGACCCGCGGAGCAGGGCCGACGGACACGACAGGGGCCGCACCCGTGCATGACGGACGCGGCCCCCGACGCGTGACGAGAACGTGTGGATCAGAGGTCCACGGCCCCGTTCTCGCCGTCCACCGTCTCGCCCGTCACCTTGGCCTTGAGGAGGTTGGCCACCTGGGTGATCTTGCTGCCACCCGGGGCGTCCCAGTACTCGGCGGTGTGCCCGTCCACCTCGATGAGCACGTTGTTCGGGTTCTCCGGGCCGCCCTCGAGCCACGACTCCGTGAAGGAGCTCCACAGCTCGCGCAGCTGGTCCGGGTCGTTGACGATGCGCGCCGTGCCGCACAGGGAGACCCACGCGCCGTTGCCCGAGTAGGCCACGTTCACCTCGGGATTCTTCTGGATGGCCTGGCCCTGCGCCGAGGCGCGCTCGGCGATGAAGCGCACCGTGCCGTCGAAGTCCACGTCCTGGGTGGCCATGGGCCGGGAGATCAGGTGGCCCTCGTCGTCCAGGTGCGTGAGCATCGCAATGCGGGTGCTCTTGATGATGTCCCGGACCTTCTGGACCTGCTCGTTGTCTTCCACCGTGACGCTCCTTCGGATTGAGGCTGTGGTCGCGTGCTCCGTCGGAGGACCTCACGGGGCCGCCGGCGCGGCACGCACCATCAGTCTAATTAGCATTGACCGGGAACACGACGGGTTGAGAAACGGAGAGGGAGGCGACGCCGCATGGGCCGCTCGCACGAGGAGACCGTTGCGCTGCTGCTCGCGCGCCACGACCGCACGTACGCGCAGGAGGCCGGGATCGAGCTGGCGGACACGCCCGCTCCCCTGTTCCAGCTGCTCGTCCTGGCCAACCTGCTCTCGGCCCGGATCGGCGCGGGTGCGGCCGTTGCCACCGCGCGGGAGCTGTTCGCGGCCGGGTTCCGCACCCCGGAGAGAATGCGTGCGGCGTCGCGCCCCGCGCTCGTGGCGGCGCTGGGTCGCGGCGGGTACAGACGCTACGACGAGCGCACGGCCACGATGCTCCACGACGGCGCGCAGCAGCTCCCCCGGGACGACGACGGCGACCTGCGCCACCTGCGCGACGCCTGCGACGGCCCCGGTCAGATCCTCAAACGGCTCCAGGAGTTCCCGGGCATCGGGCCCACGGGTGCTGCGATCTTCGGCCGCGAGGCGCAGGGTGTGTGGCCCGTCCTCGCCCCGTTCTTCGACAAGAAGGCGCTGTCCGGTGCGGTGAAGCTCGGGCTTCCCGACGACGCCGCCCGCCTGGCTGATCTCGTGCGTCCCGACCAGCTGCCGGTCCTGGCCTCCGGCCTGGTGCGGACGGCCCTGCACCGCGGCGCGGGCGACCCGCTGTGCTGAACGCACGGCGCCCCGGCAACCACCGTGACCCGCGCGCAGCGGGTGAGGCGACTCGGCCTCGGGACAGGAGATGCAGCAGTACGGCAGCTGCTTCCGGGCCCAGTCCCACGGCAAGGTCTTCCACTCGATCGCCTCGATGGTCGTGGCGAAGGTGATGGACTACGGGCTGTCGATCGCCCAGTTCTGCGTGGGGTTCGTGATGCTCGCCGGGGCCGGGTCCAGCCTGCGCGCGCGCCAGCTGGGCGACTTCCCGGGCCCGGACCTCTGCAGGGAGGCGGCCCAGCCCAGCGGGACCGAGATCTCCCCCGGAGGAGCAGTCCGAGCTCCGTGAGCGGCTCTCGACCCTGCAGCGCGAGCGACGGTGAGCACGAGGTCGCCGGGGTGTCCGGAATCCAGTCCGTGCGAGCCGCGAGCTCTCCCTCACAGATGTGCGGTCCAGGGCCGGGAACGGCAGCACCCCCGCGGGGCGCGCGAAGCCGGCCCGGGCGTCGTCGCCAGTCAGTCAGTCACTGAGGATCAGCCGCAGGCCACGGTCGAGCGCAGTCTCGACCCGCGCTCTCACCTCCTCCGGTGCATTCAGGTGGTCGATCGTCAGACCGTTCACCAGTGCCGTGACGAGCGGAGCTGCGGTCTCCGGTGTGAGTCCGTCCCGCAACTTCCCGTCCTGCTGCGCCCGCTCCAGTGCCGCGCGCACGAGGTCGTGGAACGTGCGCATGGCCTGCCAATAGAGCTCGGCAAGCCAGTCACGCGTGGACGCTGCGGCCCCGTAGCTGACCCACACCGCGGCATCCTCGTGACGGACGCCCTCCAGCGGCAGGAGTTCGCGCAGGGCCCGGCACAGCGACGCCCGGTAGCCCGGCAGCCCTCGGGCCGCCATGACACGCTCCGTCTGCCGCTCCACGGAGCGTTCGAGCGCGGCCACCAGCAGGTCCCTGCGGGTCCTGAAGTGGTACTGCACGGTACCCGCCGAGAGCCCGGACTCCTGGGCCACGCTGCGCACACTCACCACATCGAAGCCCTGCTGGGCGATCACCCGGATCGCGGCCTCGGCGATCTTCTCTCGCGTCCCGCCGCCCGAAGGGACGTCTCGGTCACCGGTCATCGCGCCTCACCTCTCGCACGAGTGTATTGCCCCCGCTCTCGTACAAACGTATTGTCGTTCTTGGATCTTACGTTCGTATGGGAAGAGGGGGGGCATGGGCGATCTCCTGGCACTGGTCGGGCTGGCGCTGCTGGACAGCACGAGCCTGGGGACCCTAGTGATCCCGCTCGTCCTCGTGATCGCCCGCCGGCGTGTGGACGCGGTACCGCTCGCGGTCTACTTCGCGACGGTCGTGCTCATCTACTTCGGCCTCGGCGTGGGCATAGCCCTGGGCTTCGACCTGCTCTCGCATCTCGCGGCGGATGTGTGGGCGAGCCGGCCGGCCCAGTGGTTCAAGCTGATCGCCGGTCTCGGCCTGTTCGGCTACGGGGTCTTCGCTCCCGATCCCGTCAAGAAGGAGGGGCTGCGCCGGGTGCCGTCCCGGCAGAATCCCGCGGCCATGATCGTCCTCGGCGCTGGCGCGGCGCTCACGGAGGCGGCCACGATGGTCCCCTACCTCGCGGCGAACGGCATCATCACGGCCATGCCCGTGGGATGGACCGCGCGACTCGTGCTCCTAGCCGGGTACTGCCTCGTGATGATCGTCCCCGCGCTGGTGCTGATCACAGGAGCCGCGCTGCTGGGTGAACGGATCTGGCCCAGGCTCGAGCGAGTCGTCCCTACTCTGGAGCACCAGACGAAGATCACGCTGCTGTGGATCGCCGGGATCGTTGGTTTCTGGATGGCCAGCACGGGATTCGCGGCGTTGCTGTAGTCAGTCCTCCACCACCGGTCAGCACCCCACGGCACCGTGCCAGCTGTCCCGGGGGGGGGGGGGATCCCCGGGACAGTCGGCATGGTGTGCAAGGCACGACGACGCCGTGCGGTCTGGTCACCGGACCACCCTCGTTCCCGTGGCCGGCTCGGTTGCTACGGGTCAGTACTCGATGACCACGCGGCCATCGATCTTGCCGTGTGACATCTCCTCGAAAATGGCGTTGATGTCCTCGAGGGGACGCTTGCTGAAGGTGGGGTGGATCTTGCCCGCCGCGTAGAACTCGAGGGCCTCGATCATGTCCTGCCGCGTGCCCACGATCGATCCGCGGATCGTGAGTCCCTTGAGCACGATGTCGAAGATCGGAGCGGGGAAGTCGCCCGGAGGCAGGCCGTTGAACACAATCGTCCCGCCGCGACGCGTCATGTTGATCGCCTGCCCGAAGGCCTGGGGGTGGACCGCGGTCACGAGCACTCCGTGGCTGCCCCCGATTTCCTGCTGGATGACCTCCGCGGGGTCCTCCGCGAATGCGTTGACAGTGAGCTCGGCACCGTGCTGCTTCGCGAGAGCGAGCTTGTCGTCGGCGACGTCCACCGCCACCACGCGCATACCCATGGCCACCGCATACTGCACTGCGATGTGCCCGAGACCGCCGATCCCGGAAATCACGACCCACTGACCGGGCTTGACCTCCGTGCGCTTGAGTCCCTTGTAGACGGTGACGCCCGCGCACAGGACGGGGGCGATCTCGTAGGGATCGGCGCCCTCCGGGATGATGGCCGCATAGCGCGCGTCCACGAGCATGTACTCGCCGAACGAGCCGTCAACGCCGTAGCCACCGTTGACCTGCTCCTCGCAGAGCGTCTCCCAACCCTGGCGGCAGTGCTCGCAGTGGCCGCACGCGGACCACAGCCACGCGTTGCCGACCATCTGCCCGACCTCGATCTCCGTGACTCCCTCGCCCACCTTTTCCACGATGCCCACGCCCTCGTGGCCCGGGATCAGGGGGAGCTTCGGCTTGACGGGCCAGTCGCCGCCCGCGGCGTGGAGATCCGTGTGGCAGACCCCGGAGGCGATGAGCTTCACCAGCGCCTGGTTCGGTCCGGGTTCGGGGATCTCGTTCGGCCCCACGACCAGGTCCTCGCCGAATCCCTTGACAACTGCCGCGTTCATGGAAGACATGTCCAACTCCTCGTTGAGTTCTCTGTGTCCACGTCCGGTGGGAACGACGGGTGTGGACGAGGTCCGTGTCCACCTTGTCCGACCGTCCGGTCCGTGATGTCCTTCGACGCTACCGAGAGCAAGGTTGCAGGAGGGTTGCAACGTCGGATCTCAGCGTTCGAGGGACTCGAGGCGGACGATGGCCGCGCAACGTTCCGGAGCAGCCCGGGGAGCCCGAGCAAGAACGGCCATGAGCACCTCGGAATCCGCGTGGGCCTCCGGGAGGGTCGAGTAGTGCCACAGCTGCGACCACGATCCCGCCTGCAGGACCGTCTCGCGCAGCAGCGCGGACACCTCGTCACGGATCTCCCTGATTCCGGGAGCCTCGGAACCGGGAAGAAGCTGGCCGCGGTAGTGGTGCATTGCGGCGGCGAGATCCCCGAGGCCCAGCGCTCGGTGGCACAGTGCGACGTCGCTAACCAGTGACCCTGTCAACCGGTACGGCCGGGATGCCACGCCGATGAGGCCGTCCCCGTGGAGCAGAATTCCCTTGCGGAGACGGGCGATCTCCGCCCGGACCGTGACCTCCTGACCGCCACCGGGACACAACGCCTCGGCGAGTTCCGCCGCGCTGAGGCCGCCGGCGTGCCAGTGCAGCAGAGTGAGCAACTCGGCGTGGCGGGTCGAGAGGTCCCGGCTCTGCCCTCCCCAGCCGATGGTTGCGGGAGGGGCACCGGTGACCCGCAGCCGGACCCTGGGTGCCTCTGTCCGAGGCAACCCGGCGTTCACCGCCGTCGCGCGAGACGCCACGGTTCCGCCGAGGTCCTCACGCGCTCTGTCTGCCCACCCACGACCCGCTGCGCGCGGGTCCAGCAGAGATCCGAGCTCTCGAGTCACGGCCTGGGACGTGCACTCGAGAAGGGGCAGCACGAGGGACGACACCGCGTCCTCGCCACCCGTGACGTCGATGACGCCGATCACCTCTCCCGTGACGGGATGCAGGACGGGCACCGCACTGCAGCTCCACTGCTGCGCCGGGGCCGCAAAGTGCTCGGCCTGGCTGACCTGGACGCCCGTTCGACTCGCAATGGCCAGTCCTGGGGCAGAGGTCCCCATCGCGGCCTCGGACCAGTCCACGCCCGGTGCGAATCCCATCCCCTCGGCCCGGCGACGGGTGTCTCCGCCGCCCTCGACCCACAGCAGTGTTCCGTGGGCGTCGCTGAGTGCCACGAGCAGCCCTGCTCGAGTTGCAGGCTCGACGAGCCGCGTGTGGAGAAGCCCCAGGACGTCGTGGAACGGGTGGGCGCGGCGTGCCTCCTCCAGGCCGGCCCGCTCGTGGACAGTCTGGACGAGGACGCCCTCCGGTGACTCCAGGTGGCGCACGGAACGGATCCAGGAGCGCAGCACCACGTCCCGCACCGCCGGGGTACGGTCACCGTCGATTGCCAGGCGGTCCAGCCCCGCGTGTGCCCTGCGCACCTCGCGCTGGTAGTCGTGGTCGGAGAGGAAGGCGTCGAACATCAGGTCACCACCAAACCCCACCCTGCGGTGCGGGCACCGGTGCAGACACGCCCGTCCCGCAGGACCAGCGGGATGACCACGGTGTGGCCCATGCCCTTCACCTCCAACGAGCCGAGCGGGTTGAGCCTCGCTCAACCTCGTCTCGAACCTACTGAGGTCGTGGAATCCGTACAAGGATCCGGGGCAACTCGCCCCGGCGTGACACCACCAGCTCCCGAACGCGACGGTGTGCAGACTGACCCGCACGGCCGCGGAAGTGGAGGACCCCGGAGGCGCCAGTCGTGCGGCGTAAAACACGTTCGGCGACCTCCCAGGAAGCTGTGATCGCACGTAGGGTGGATCTGGCCCACCGCGGGCGGTGGCCGGGGCGTGAGACGGCCCGATCGTCGCCGGGCGCGGCCGGACGCAGCGCCCCCGCCGCAAGGGACGCGCCCTGCCCGGCACACGACGTCGTGGACCACCCCGCGCCGAACGGAGAAGAGAAGCATGCGCACCCGCACCACCCGTCTGCTCGCCCTGCCCGCAGCCCTCGCGGCCGCGACCCTTGCGCTGAGCGGCTGCTCCGGCGCCCAGGACGCGCAGAGCACGCGGACCACCCTGAACTACGCGACCGGCGACGCCGAGCCCGAGTGCCTGGACCCGCACGTGGGCGGCAACTACCCGCAGGCGCTGCTGGGCACCAACTTCGCCGAGTCCCTGGTCAGCCGGGACAAGGACGGCAAGATCATCCCCTGGCTCGCGGAGTCCTGGAAGGAGTCGGCGGACGGGAAGACCTGGGAGTTCGTGCTAAAGGACGGCGTGAAGTTCACCGACGGCACGCCCCTGACGTGGGAGGCCGTGAAGGCGAACGTGGACCATCTGCTGGACCCGGACACCGCCTCCTCCACCGGCTACCTGGCCTTCCAGCAGATCGCAGACGTCACCCGCGGGGCGAACGACCATGTGGCCGTGGTGCACCTGAAGCAGACGGACTCCGCGCTGCTGGAGTCCTTCGCGCAGCCCTGGAACGCCATCGAGTCCCCCACCGCGCTCAAGCGCTCCCAGGAGGAGAACTGTGCCTCCCCCGTGGGCACGGGCCCGTTCGTGGTGGACTCCTGGACCAAGCAGGACCGCGTGGTGCTCACGCGCAACGAGAACTACACCTCCGCCCCGGCGGACGCCGCGAACCAGGACGGCCCAGCGAAGCTCCAGGAGATCGTCTGGCGCTTCATCCCGGACGCCACCACCCGGTACAACGCGCTGTCCTCCGGCGAGGTGGACGTGATCGACAACGCCCAGCCCAACAACATCACCGCGGCCGGGGACAACTCCGGGCTCGAGGACCTCAACGCCCCGCGCCCCGGCTCCTCCAACCGCATCGAGCTGAACTCCGGGCACGCGCCGTTCAACGACAAGAAGGTACGAGAGGCCTTCATCCGCGCCGCGAACGTGGACGACGGGATCCAGTCCCTGTTCATGGGCACGGCGCCGCGCTCCACCTCCGCGCTGGGCTCCACCGAGCCGCTGAGCAAGGACATGCCGGGCTCCTACCCCCACGACGTCGACGCCGCCAACCGGTTGCTGGACGAGGCCGGCTGGACGAAGGGCTCGGACGGCATCCGCGAGAAGGACGGGAAGAAGCTCACCGCGCGCTTCCCGGTGAGCACCAACCAGTCCATCCCGGCTGAGCAGTCGCTTTTCGAGCAGATCCAGGCCGGCGCCAAGGAGGTGGGCATCGACGTGAAGCTGCAGCCGGTGGACCTGCAGTCCTGGTACTCCGCGCTGGGCAAGGACGACTACGAGCTCGTGGACGCCCCCTACACCAAGGTGGGCCCGGACGTGCTGCGGATCCTGTACCACTCCGATTCGATCAAGCCCGCACCGTCCGGGTACTTCGCGAACCACGCCCAGATCGACGACGAGCAGCTGGACACGGTGCTCGACAAGGCCCGCGCTTCCACGGACGCGGACGAGCGCGCGAAGCTCTACGAGCAGGCCCAGCAGATCATCGCGGACGCCCAGGTGATCCTGCCCCTGTACGACCAGCAGAACCACTTCCTGCACTCCACCGGGGTCAAGGGCCTGCGCGCGCTGCCCACCGTCAACACTCCCACGTTCCTGGACGTGGAACCGCTGCCCGCCTCGTGAGCGCCCGCAGCGCGAGCCGGGAACCGGTGGGCTGAGTGGCCACCGCGACCGTGCATCGGCGTCGGCCCTGGCGCCCCGTCCTGATCCGTCTGGGCGGGGCGCTGGTGGCGCTGTGGCTCGTGGCCACCGTGGCGTTCGGGGTGCTGCAGCTGCTGCCCGGCGACCCGGCTGAGGCCGCCCTGGGCGGGCCCGGCTCGCAGGCGAGCGCCGAAGCCCTGCAGGCAGCCCGCGAGCAGTACGGCCTGGACCGGGCGCTGCCCGTCCAGTACCTCGCCTACCTCGGCCGCGTGCTCACCGGGGACCTGGGCACGAGCTACTCGCACCGCGCACCCGTCACCGAGGTCATGGCCCCGCTGATCGGCCCCACCCTGACGCTGGCCGTGCTGGCCCTGCTGTGCGCGTGGCTGCTCGCGCTGGGCACCGCGATGGTGGCCACGGGGACGTCCCGGCTCGCCGCGCGCGTGGCCTCCGCAGTGGAGATCGTGGCCTCGGTGCTGCCGGGCTTCTGGCTCGCCTCCGTGCTGATCATCGTCTTCGCCACGCACCTGGGCTGGTTCCCGCCGGTCTCCGACGCCACGCCGCGCGGCCTGGTGCTGCCTGTGCTCTCCCTGGCGGTCCCGCTGGCGGGCTACCTGTCCCAGACCATGCGCGAGGCCATGCTCACCGCCCTGGACTCCCCCTTCGCCCTCGCCGCCCGTACCCGCGGTGAGACCCGCGGGGGACTGCGCGTGCGCCATGCCCTGCGCCACGGTCTGGTGCCCGGCATCAACCTCTCCGGGTGGTCCTTCGGCTACCTGATCTCCGGGGCGGTGGTGATCGAGACGGTGTTCGCGCGGCCCGGTCTGGGGCGCTCTCTGGTCTCCGCAGTGACTTCCCGGGACGTTCCCCTCGTGCTCGGGGTGACGCTGTTCGCGGCACTCGGGTACGTGCTCGTCACCATGGCCGCGGACGCCCTGACCGCCGCCGTCGACACCCGGGGGGCCTCGTGAGCGCCGTCCCCTCCCTGGACGCCCCGGATCGCCGGGCACGACGGCGCCGCACGCCCGGCTCCCAAGCACCGGGCCCCCTGGCCTCGCAGATCGGTCTGTGGGTGCTGCTGGCGTGCGCCGCGGTGCTCGCCCTCGCGGGCCTGTTCCCGGGGCTGCTCGCTCCCGGTGATCCGCTCGCGGTCGACCCCGCGCAGGCGTTCCAGGCCCCCGGCTGGAGCCACCCGTTCGGCACCGACGAGTCCGGCCGGAACGTCTTCACCCGCGTGGTCCACGGCGCCGGGCCCTCCCTGTTCATCGGCGTGGCGGCCACCGTGCTGGGCGTGGGACTGGGCGCGGTGCTCGGACTGCTCACGGGCCTGGGGCGACGCTGGCTGGACGCCGCCGGGTCACGGCTGATCGACGCCATGCTCGCCTTCCCCACCCTGCTGCTCGCGCTGCTGCTGATCGCCGTGCGCGGACCCGGCGTGGCCGGCGTCGTCGTGGCCGTGGGACTTTCCTCAGCCCCCGGCTACGCGCGCCTGCTGCGCGCCGAGGTGCGCCGCGTCTCCCGCTCGGGGCATGTAGAGGCCGCGCGGATGCTGGGCCACTCCCCCCTGCGCATCGTCGTGCGCCATGTGCTGCCCGGGGCGCTCGGGCCACTTCTCGCCGTCGCCACCCTGGGGCTGGGGCAGGCGATCGTGTGGTCCTCGGCGCTCGGCTACCTGGGGCTCGGCGCACCGCCGCCCGCGCCGGAGTGGGGCGCGATGCTCAACGCCGGGCGCACGTACGTCACCAGCGCGTGGTGGATGACAGTCTTCCCGGGCCTGGCCATCGTGGCGGTCGGAGTGGTGGCAACCCTCCTGGGACGCAGGCTCTCCGCGCACCTGGCGGGACGGAGCGCCGGTGGCTGAGGATCCGGTGGTCAGCGCCCGCAACCTGCGGGTGTGCTTCGGGGACGTGGCGGCGGTCCGGGGCGTGGACCTCGTGCTGCCCCGCGGGCGCGCCGTGGCACTCGTGGGCGAGTCCGGGTCCGGCAAGTCCGTGACGGCGCGCGCGCTGATCGGCCTCACCGGGGGCGTCGTCACCGCGGACGTGCTGCGGATCGCGGGACACGACGTCGCCGGGCTGGGCGAACGCGGATCCCGCGCCGAGCGCGCGTGGCGGCGGATCCGGGGGCGCGTGGTCGGCACCGTGCTGCAGGATGCCCTGGGCTCGCTGGATCCCCTGCGGCCCGTGGGTGCCGAGGTGGCCGACGCCGCCCGCCTGGCCGGCACCGCCGTGGACGTCCCCGCCCTGCTGGAGTCCGTGGGACTCGACCCGGCCGCGGCCCGGCGTCGCCCGGACGAGCTCTCCGGCGGCATGCGTCAGCGCGCTCTCATTGCGGCGGCGCTCGCGGCGGACCCGGAGGTCGTCGTCGCGGACGAGCCCACCACCGCGCTGGACACCACCCGCCAGGCCGTGGTGCTGGACCTGCTGCGGGCACGCGTGGACGCCGGCGGATCGCTGCTGTTCATCACGCACGACCTCGGTGCGGCGCGTCGCGTCGCGGACGACGTCGTGATCCTGGACGCCGGACGCGTTGTCGAGACCGGCCCGTTCCGTACGGTCATGGCCGACCCGGCCTCCACGGAGGGGCGCCGCCTGGTCGCCTCGGTTCCGTGGGGGCGGCCCCGCGGCGAGGCCCTGCTGCCCGACGCCGCGGCGCGGCTTCCCGGAGACGCGAGACCCCGCACCGTCGCCACGCAGGGCAACGCCCCAGCACCAGCCACCCCTGCTGTCTCGCTGGGTGGCGCCGTGCCAGGTCCCGCCTCCTCGTACCGCTTGGACCCTGCACCTCAGGAACCAGAACGCCGCGGCCTGGACGCACCGCGCGAGGCGAGCCCACTGCTCTCGGCCCGCGGCGTCGTCGTGCGCTACGGCGGTACCTCTGAGCCCGCGGTGCGCGGTGCCGACCTCACGCTGCGCGCCGGTCGGACCGTGGGGCTCGTGGGCGAGTCCGGCTCCGGGAAGTCCACGCTGCTGCGGGCCCTGGCCGGGCTGCTGCCCGTCGAGTCCGGGGACGTGCGGCTGCGCGGTGAACCGTGGTCCGCCCTGCCCGAACGACGACGGCGAGCGCGCCGACGTCAGCTGGCCATGATCGTCCAGGACCCGCTGGGGTCCTTCGAACCGCGCTGGGACGTGGGCCAGGTGCTCACCGATGCGCTGGGGCGGCGCGATCCGCAGCGTGTGGCCGACCTGCTGGAGTCCGTCCATCTGGACCCCGCCGCCGCGCGCGCCCGACCGAGGACGCTGTCCGGCGGTCAGCGGCAGCGCGTCGCCATTGCTCGGGCGCTCGCGGTGGAACCCGCCGTGCTGCTCGCGGACGAGCCCGTCTCCGCGCTGGACGCCTCCGTCCAGGCGCAGGTGCTCGACCTGCTGGACGAGCTGCAGGCGCAGCGCGGGCTCGGGATTGTGCTGGTCTCCCACGACCTCGGGGTGGTCCGGCACTCCTCCGATGACATTGTGGTCCTGCAGAACGGGGTGGTCGTCGAGTCCGGCCCCACCGAGGACGTCCTCTCGCACCCGACACACCCGTTCACGAGGGAGCTGATCGAGGCCGCGCCGCGGCTGAGCTGAGCCCCGCTGGTCTGGTCCCGGTAGGGCGCTCCGTCGTGACGAGGATGAAGCAGCCGCGACGGGGACGGGGCCGCTCACCGGAACGTCTGCTGACGACTGCGCTAGGGCCCGTCCCCGTCAGAGGCGGCCGTCCCGGTACAGCTCCTCCAGCAGTGCCTGCATGCGCGGGGTGTAGGCGATCGCGGTGTACTCCTCGCCCTTCGCGTTGTGCCGCTGCTCGGTGACCACGCCCAGCCGCTCGGCGAGCGCCGTCGGCTCCCACGCACCGGTCTCGCTAGCCTCGCACCGGGCGTGATGGAGGCTCTGCGCCCACGGCAGCATGGTCAGCGAAGCAGGACCGAGGAAGTACCCGGACGAGCTTCGAGGGGGTCACCAGGATGGGCGTAGAAATGCGGATGATTCCAGCGGCGAGCTCGCGGGCGCTCCCTCGCGGGGGGGGGGGTAACTCGGTATACGCCCGAAGACATTGCGGAACTGGACCTGGTAGAACGATGGCGACCAGGAGGCACCGGCCGGAGACCACAACCAGAGACGCTAAACGATTCACCGACCTGGAGCAGGAAGAGCGCGATAACGCCGGACGAACGCGGTCCCCAAGTCGACCTCGGCTTCATTTTGAACTACATCTCCGCACATGATGGCACGCGGTTCTATACCTCAGGTGGGTCGCTGACGATACGTAGAGCCGGTCGAGAGTCTTCCGCACCAAGAACCTCGCGCACCCGCGCGGGGTGCCATCTCAGCTCTCGTGCAAGGTCGGCCTGGCCATAACCTGCGTGGTCCGCAAGTTCGGCCGCCTTGGCGAGCATCGAGGGCATCTCTCCGGGGTAGGCATTCACGGGTTCTGGTGTTTCCAGTCCCGAACTGCGTAACTGGTTCAACTTCTGGTACCCGCGTCGAATCGATGCATCAGAAACGGTGCCGGTCTCCTTCATCCGTAGCAACAGCGAATCGACGGAGACACCCCAGTGTCGCGACAATTCATCCAGCCGAGACAGGTTCACCGTGCGTGGCAGTAGGTTCACGACCTGGGAACGAGGCGTAAGGAACTCAGCAGCAAACTGGTCCGCTTCGCGCTCCTGCTGCTTGTCGCCCGGTGCCGTCTCGCCGTGCAGCATCAAGTGTCCGAGCTCATGTGCGATCGTGAACCGGTGGACAAAAACAGATTTAGCTCGCTCAGGAGTCACCACGATGATCGGCCTTGCCAGATGGGAGGTGGAGAATGCGCCGACACGAGCGACATCGGCGTTCGCCATCGTGAGCAGGCTGACGACGATCCCGTGTGACTCCACTAGGGCGACCAAATGCTTCACTGGCTTCACGCCGAGTCCCCAATGCGCGCGAAGTGTCTGCGCAGCGACAAGCGGACCTGTGTGCGCCCGCTCGCTCGGAGGCAGATCAACCGCCGGGAAGCGGACTTTCTTTTCCAACGCGAACGTCAACTCCCACACCTGCTCGATAAAGGCGATGGCCTTCGCACGATCCCGCGCGGAAGTCGAACGCAGACTCCGGAAGTGCGCCTGCGACCCGTCCACTCGACCAATCGGACGCCCGGTCGCGAAATAGTCCACGGGAACGTGTAGTTCGCGTGCCAGCACGGGCAGAAGATCTCGACGCGGGGTTGAGGAGTTTGACTCGTACTGGCCGATGGCCGCAGGAGTCACCCCCACGAAACCGGCGAGCTTTGCCTTCGACAGACCTGCCGCAAAACGCGCCTGCGTCAGGCGTGCAGGATCGAAGCTGCGCGCAACGGTACCGAGGTCAGGGCGATTGGAGGGCTCGATCGGGGAGAACAGGGTGTTCCGGTCATCCATGTGCGTCTCCGGTTGCCTCTTCCTCCTTCACGTCCAGCTGGGGAATTGGGATAGGGCCGTTTGAGAAGCCCTCATCCTCCGCAGGCGCGACATCCACCAACGAGCCCGGGTCGACATCGAGCAGCGATGCGATCGAGGCAAAGGTGAGGTAGCCGTCGGTGCCCAGGGTCGCCTCACCCCAGTCGATGCTGTGAAGCGCAGATGGGTTGCTCGCATAGGGCACGACAACCACACGGTGAGACGTCAGGGCCTTCTCGAGCGCACTGGCTTCAGCGTCGAGAAGCTTCCGCTCCTCCTCGGTCAGCTCCGGATGCTCGAACTCGATGTCGAAACGCGGCTGCCCAAGGTCGCGTTCCTTTCTGAACAGGAGTATGCGTGTCTCCGACCCCGCAAAACGACGCGAGCCGATGTCCGTAGAACGCTCTCGAGCGAAGCGCCACGGAAAGAGGATAACGCCGTTGAATGAAACCAGCTTGTAGCCCCGCTGCGGCACGATCTCGGCCGAAGGATGCCGCCCGAGCACCGTCACGAACTCATCCAGGCACTTGCGCCAGATCTGTCCATACACCCCGGCGTGCTTCATGTCGGCCTCCGCCTGCGCGTTCGCCATCTTCTCGTGGCAGTCGCGGATGATGGCCGGAATCTCCTCCCGCACCAATACCCCATCGACTCCCAGCGTCCGCAACGCCCACGCACGTCCCTCATCAATCACCATTCGAGGCTCCCTTCATCCGCCTGCAAGTAGGCTATCACAGCGCTTTAGTTTTCGACATAATATGCTCACCATTTCCCCCCTCATCCTCAATGGTCAGCACTGAGGTCAGATCCGCCACATAGTCTTGCCCGTGCCCGGCGGACCGCTCACGGCGGTGACGTCCCCCTCCTCTCCGCTCAGGAACGCGTGCACCGCCCGGCGCTGCGACGGTGTGAGCGGGAAGCCGTCGCTCATGGACCCGCAGGACAGCTTCATGGCCTCGTACAGGCCCTCGCCCTCGTGGATCGCCCGCTCCGCGATCCGCGCACCGGACCAGCCCTGGCACATCCGCTCCAGCAGGGGCGGGGCGCCGTGGTCCGCGACGTGGTCGTAGAGGTCCAGGAGCGGACCCACGGCGTTGACCCGGTCCAGCTCCCGTACGAAGCACAGATCGTGCTCCACGCGCCCGCTCCCCGGCATATCGGGGCGGACCGGAGGGGAAACATTGCCAGAGTCCTGGTCGTTGCCCGAGAGCGCTGCCGCGAAGTCGGCTGCACTGCGTCCTGCCACGGCCGCGAAGAGGCTGTCCGCAAGGTCCAGCGCACCCGCGAACGACGTCGTCTGAGACACCCCCGCGCCCAGTTGCTGTCGCGAGAACGCCCAGAAGGCGTCGAGGTCCCCGACCATGACCGCCCAGTCCCCGATCATCGGGGAGGACAGCCGCTCCGAGGGAATCCACGGAGAGCTCGCGGTCTCGAGCACCGGTTCGAGCCGCCCGTCAGGGAACAGCTTTGCCTCGAGCAGCAGCAGACCGGTGTGGCCCCCGCCGGGCAGTTCCAGAGAGACCGTGGAGACCACCACGGAGAGCGGTGGCCGGTCCTTGTCATCAGCCCCGTCCTCACCGTCTGTCGCACCGTCCGATGACTCGCCGTCGGACGGTGCCGCGACGTCGTCGTGCGCGTCGAAGAGGGTCTGTGTCTGCTCCTCCGGCAGGTAACCCGAACGCAGCAACGACCGCGGCACGGCCACGTACGGGTCGTCCCCGAAGGCCACCTCGTCCAGCCGCCCGCGCTGCAGAGCCCGCGCGAGGTAGTCCGTGATCGCTGCCGTCTCGACCATGCGCGGTCCTCGCGTTCCTGTGGCGTCGCCTGGGGGTGGCGGGGCAGGCCCGGAGCGCCCCGCCGTGGGAGCCCGAGTCTAACCAGGGCCCCCGACACGCACTGTGATGTGGCATACTCTCGTGCAGTCGGCGTGCCCAGCGCCCAGCCCGCGCACGGACCCCAGCTCCGGCGCAGCGGCGAAGGGGAGCGAATTCTCGGGCCGTCAGACGTCGTCATTCCTCGTCCGACCGGGCGATCGTGCTGGGGGCGGTGCGCGCGGTCCAGGTACGAGATGACTCACGACAGCGACTTCAAATCTCTGGTGCGCGCCCGCATGCGCGCAACCGGTCAGAACTACACCGCGGCCCGCGCCGATCTGCTCCGCGAGCGCGACGACGCCGCAGCCGCCCCTCTCCACCGAACGCAGGGGTCCCCCGCGTCCGGTCCCGCGGAGCCCCTCGCACATCGGCAACCGCCCACGGCGCGCGCCACCGGCGTGTCCCGCCGCGAGAGGCCCGCCGAATCCGCCGCCGCGGGGAGCTCCCTGCCCCACCAAGATGCGGCGAGCGCCGCGGACGGCCACCCGGCGTCGTCGTCCTCCGCTCCCCCGGTCCCCGACGGCGTCGACCCCGTCGAGTGGGAACGCGCTCACGCTGAGTACCGCCGGGTCCTGGGCCGGTTCGTGCGGGACGGCCGCGTGCACACGGTTCCCGCGCGCCGTCGTGCCCGGGTGTTCGTGCTGCTGCACCTGCTCGCCGCGTTCCCCGCGGGGCACACCTGGAGCGAGGTGGAGGTCAACGCGATCCTGCGGACGATGGTCGAGGACCAGGCGTTCTGGCGGCGCGAGCTCGTGGAGTACGGGTACCTCCAGCGCGAGGCGGGCGTCTACTGGCTGCCCGCGCGCGTGCCCGAGCGGTCCGCGTCCATGCGGCAGGAGACTCCCGCGTGGGAGGACCTGTGGCTGCCGGTCCATCTGGGACTGAGCGCGCCGTGACCCGCGCCGGCACCCGCTCCGATGTGAAGCTCGCGGTGCTGCTGCTCGGCATGCTGGTCTCCGCGTGCGGGGACGACGTCGCCGCCGTCGCCTTCTCGTTGCGCGCCGCCGAGTCAGGGGCGCCGGGTCTGCTGGCCGCGATCCTGCTGGCCCGGACGGTGCCCGCGATCGGGCTGGGGCTGCTCGGCGGCGTGCTCGTGGACCGGGCCCTGCGCTGGTGGTGGTGGCCGCTCTCGCTCGCCGTGCAGGCGGCCCTGTTCCTCGTGATGGCGGGCGCCCGGTCGAACGCGCTGATCGTCGCGTGCGTGGCCGTGGTGAGTGCGGTCTCCGCGGTGACCGGGCCCGTGGCGAGCAAGCTCATCGCGCTGCACAGCGGCGACCACCAGCGCATCGGCGGCCACCTGGCCACGGTCAACGGGCTGTCGCAGGCGTGCGGGGCGGCGCTCGGCGGCATCGCGTTCGGGGTGGGCGGGATCGGGCCGCTGCTGTGCCTCAACGCGGGGACGTTCGCGCTGCTGGCGGTGGTCGCGCTGCTCGTCACTGGCCGGTCGCCCGTGCCCGTGGACGCCTCCCCGCAGCGGGGTGTGCTGCTCGGGTTCCGGCGCCTCGCGCGCCCGGGGGCGTTCGGCGTCGTCGGGCTCGGACTGCTGGTCTGCACCGTGTTCGCGACCTCTATCGAGGGCGTGTCCGGCGTCTTCGTCCTCACGCACCACGCGCACTGGGACCCGGCGTGGGTCGGCCTCGCGTGGGGCCTGTGGGGTCTCGGCGCGGTCCTCGGCGGGCAGGGCGCGGGCCGTCTCCGCAGGTGCCCGGCCACGGTGCTGCTTGTCCTGGGTGCCGGGGGCATGGGCGCGGTCTTCCTCGTGCTGGCCCTGGGGCTGCCCGGCGTGGCCATCGGCGCACCGCTGTTCCTGGTGGGCGGCGCGGGGAACGGCGCGTTCAACGCGGCGGTCTCGCGCACCATCCTCGCCGCGGTCCCGCTGGCCGAGCAGGCCCGCGCGTGGACCGCCTACCGCTGGATCGTCACGTGCTGCGTGGTGGGCGGCTATCTCACCGGCGCGGCGTTCGGGGAGCACGATGCCGTGGCCGCCCTGGCGCTCGCCGGTGGCCTCACGCTGGTCGGGGCACTGTGCCGCACGGCTCCACACACCTGATCCGCAACCGGAGCGTGACGCACCGAGTGCGGCGACCGCCACCGGGCAGGGAATGGCGGTCGTCACGCGCAACATCACAGACTTCTAGAATCTCGTCGTTCCCGTCATCACCCCGTGGACATCGGCGGGCACCCAGCACAACAGCCCAGGAGCACCGCATGACGCAGCGCATCTTCGACACCCACCTGCACATCATCGATCCCGCGCACCCACTCGTGGAGAACAACGGGTTCATGCCGGGCCCGTTCACGGTGGACGACTACCAGCGGCGCATCGACGGGCTCGGCATAAAGGGCGGCGCGGTGGTCTCCGGCTCGTTCCAGGCCTTCGACCAGGGCTACCTGATCGACGCGCTGAAGGCCCTGGGGCCGAACTACGTGGGTGTCACCCAGGTCCCCGGGGACACCAGCGACAGGCGGATCCTCGAGCTGCACGAGGCTGGGGTGCGCGCGGTGCGCTTCAACGTGGCCCGTGGGGGCTCCGCGAACCTGGACGACATCGACCGCCTGGCACGCCGCGTCCACGACCTCGCCGGCTGGCACGCGGAGTTCTACATCGACGCCCGCACGATCGACGAAAACCTCTCCCGCCGCATCGCCGCCCTGCCCGCGGCGAGCATCGACCACCTGGGCATGCACGAGGACGGCCTTTCCAACCTGCTGCGGCTCGTGGAGCAGGGCGTGAAGGTCAAGGCCACAGGATTCGGCCGCGTGGAGCTCGATCCCGCGGCAACGGTCCGCGCGATCGACGCCACCGACCCAACGGCGCTCATGGTCGGCACGGACCTGCCCTCCACGCGGGCCCGGCGCCCGTTCCGGGACGAGGACCTTGCCCTCATCGTGGACGCGCTGCCCGCGGACCGCGTAGCGGACGTCTTCTGGAACAACGCGGCGTCGTTCTACCTGGGGGCGTGAGCGTCACCACGCGACCACGCGACCTCGCGACGGCGCCACGACGGGCAGACCGAGCCCGCCGCCGGGAGCGCACGCGGCCGCACAGAGCGAGCCGCCCGTCACTGCGCCGCGAGCACCCGCCGCGTCGGGACGCAGCCCGAGAGACCGACACCGAGCCGATCCCAGCCCACGACGACGAGCCACACCCACGGGGTGACGAGACGACGAGCGCACCCACCGCCGCGATGGCCGCACGGCAGCGCAGGACGGCCTCGGAGCCGAGCCACTCCACGACCCGGTCTGCCGGCAGACGGCCGATCGTCATGGTTGCGGAGAAGGCACCGCAGGCGACGGCCACGGTGCCCGCGGGGGTGCCGGGCACGTCCTTCAGGCTGCGCTCGCGCGGAGCTCCACCCGATCGTCACTGACGCTCCCGCCCCCGAGACGGACGTGAAGTCCCTGCGTGCGACATGAGCCACCGTCACCGTGACGGCCCAGGGTTGAGCCGCTGGAAATACCCTAGAGTAACTTCCATGTCTGACTACCGGAACTCTCCCGTAGCCGGCGTCCGCCGCGAAAACCTGAGCATTCCCGTCGCCTCGGACGCCGTGGCGGGCACGCTGTGGCTGCCCGAGGGCGAGCCGCGCGGCGTCGTCGTCATCCACCCCGCCACCGCAACGCCCGAACGGTTCTACACCGGGTTCGCCGAGTACGTGACGGGTCGCGGTCTCGCGGCGGTGACCTACGACTACCGTGGCACGGGCCGCTCCGGCGAGCCCCGGAAGAACTCGCACCTGCGCATGCGCGACTGGATGGGCGGGGACGTCCCCGCCGTGGCCGCCTGGACCCGCGCACGGTTCCCCGCGCTTCCACTGCACGCCGTGGGTCACAGCATCGGCGGGCACGCCATGGTCCTCGGCCACGGGTTCGAGGGCCTCGACCGGTTCGCGGTGGTCTCCTCCCACCTGGCGCACACCCGCACGATCGCCCCGCGGAAGGAGCAGCTGCGCGTGGCCGCCGTGCTGCATGCCGCGGGCCCGGCACTGAGCCGTACCCTGGGGTACATGCCCGGCAAGCGGCTCGGCATCGGAGAAAACATGCCCACGGCCGCGATGGTCGAGTGGGGGTCGTGGGCACGGCGTCCCGGCTACTTCTTCGACGACCCGTCCATGGACGCGACGGCCCGCGCGGCCGCGGTCACCCAGAACGTGCTCGCGCTCGGCGCCTCCGACGATCCCTGGGCCAGCCCCGCGCAGATGAGGGCCCTGACCGGGCGGCTCACCTCCGCCGCGGTGGAGCACCGCACGTTCACCCCGGAGCAGCTGGGCGTGGCGCGCATCGGCCACCACGGCCTGTTCCGCCGCTCCGCCGCCGACGCCGTGTGGCCGGGCCTCGTGGACTGGCTCACCGCGCCGTCGCCCCAGGGCTGAACGGCCTCGGCTTCCCGGGACTGCACGCTCCGGGTGGAGAAGGGCAGCCGCGACGTCGCCCTGGGCGCTCAGGCGTTGACGGGCCGGTGCTTGGGCATGGGCCTGTCCACCGGCTGGCGCCACACAAGGACCGCCACGGTCAGCATGAGCACCACGGCGATGAGACCGAACGGCACGGGCAGCAGCGGGTCGATGAGCACCAGCAGCCTTGCCAGGGAAGGACCGTCCTGACGATCCTCTCCGCGTTGCACCTGATGGCCACCGCCCACACGCCGAGCAGGAAGACGGCCAGGGGAATGCTGGACGCGAAGGAGGACCACGGGGCGTGCAGCTCGCTGTCGCCCGTGAGAACGTCGATCTCCACCTCGATGCCGGCGGAGAAGGCGCCTGCCGCGGCGAAGATGAAGAAGTGCGTGTAGCCGTAGAACATGGAGCCGGCGAACGTGTTGATGGCCCGGTGGTGCGGGTGCCACGGTGTGGACTCGATGGTCTCCGCGATCAGGCGAGGACGGCGGCGCCCATTCCCGCCGGGGTGCGTCGGTCACGTGGACGGTGTCAGACTGGCAAGGTCCCACCCCCTGCGTGGCTCACGGACCGCTCCGGGCCGGGCTCGCCCGCCCGGGCTCAGCGCAGCAGCGGGATCAGTGCAGCAGCAGTGTGACGGACAGCGTCGTGGGCTCGAGGGCCTTCACGGCGTGCAGCAGCCCCTCCGTGAGGTGCAGCACCTGGCCCGGCCGCAGCTGCACGGGACCCTCCGGGAGCTGGAAGTCCACGCTCCCCCGGACCACCTGGATCAGCGCCGGGTGCGGTGCAGCGTGCTCGTGGAGCTCGTCGCCCTCGTGGAACTCGAAGGCGACCACCTTGACGCCGTCCTCCTCCACCACCGTGGCAGCACTGGGGCGGCCCGGACGGGGTTCGCTGCGGCCGACCAGCTCTGAAAGGGTGGCGACTCCACTCCCGGAGCCGTGGTGGGTGGTGTGCTCGAACGAGTGGTGCGCCATGGCTTCTCAGGTCCCCTTCCGTGAATTGCTCGAAACATAATAAGCATATTGCCTGCAAGTTATTGGATCAACGGGGGTTCCACCCGGCCGGAACCACCGAGGGGCAGCCGCCCTCCTCCTGAGGCACCTCCCAGCTGACCCGGTGCACCGAACGGCCCACCCGCGAGGAGGTCGTGGCCCGCCTGAGGACGCGCCCCCAGACACTCGCCCGAGGGGCGCTCACACGAGGGCCAGCACGAACGTCCACACGCACACCACCGCGAGCATGCCCAGGCTGTAGGCGATGGAGCCGCGCATGATCTCACTCTCCCGCCCGTTGAGACCCACCGCCCCGGCGGCGATCGCGATGGACTGCGGGGAGATGACCTTTGCGGTGGTGCCGCCTGCCGTGTTGGTCCCCACGAGGAGGGACGGGGCGGCACCGATGCCCTGCGCCGTCGCCACCTGCAGCGGCGCGAAGAGGGTGTTGTTGTTGACCACCGAGCCCGTGAGGAACACGCCGATCCAGCCGATCACCGGGGCGATGAGCGGGAAGATGGGCCCGACCGCGGCGAGCGCGGTGCCCATGGCGGTGGAGCCGCCGGAGTAGTTGGCGATGTTCGCGAGCACCAGGATCACGGCGATGAGCAGGATGGCCGGGCCCAGTGCCTTGAGAGCGCCCGCCAGCTCCTCCCCCAGTTCTTTGGCGTGCAGCTGCGGGGTGGTGAAGAACGTGATGAGCACGGCGATCAGGATGGCCGTTCCGGTGGCACCAAGGATCGAGAAGGTCCAGGTGGCATTGACGACCGTTCCGGCGGCGGTGGTCACGTGACCGGTGAGCCCGGGCATGGGCACCGTGAAGGTCGTGAAGCTCAGCGCACCCTTGGTGAAGAGGTTCTGCACGGCGGGGACGGACCACAGCAGGATCACGGCGGTGAGGATGTAGAAGGGGCTCCAGGCGCGGACCACCTCGCCGAGGGGGTGTTTCCCCTCGGCGGTCTCGGGGACCTCCGGGGCACGGGACACGCGCTTCGGGGACCACACGTGGCACACCGCGAACAGGGCGACCATGGCCAGCAGGCCGGCCGCGAGATCCGCCAGCTCGGGACCCATGAACCACAGCAGGCCACCCTGCACCGCACAGAAGACCACCGAGGAGACCAGCGCCGGGAGCCAGGTCTCGCGCAGGCCGCGCACCCCGTCGACCATCCACACGAGCAGGAACGGAACGAGGAACGTGAGCGGCTGGAGCAGCAGCACGAGGGCTCGCGAGAGTTCCTGCGTCTCCATGCCGGTGACCTGCGCACCCACGAGCACGGGCACCCCAATGGCGCCGTAGGCACCGGCGGCCACGTTGGCCACGAGGCACAGCACTGCGGCGCGCACGGGCGGGAACCCCAGCTGCACGAGCAGTGCCGCGCAGATCGCAATGGGCACGCCGAAGCCTGCCACGCCCTCCAGGAACGCGCCGAACGCAAACGCAATGAGCAGCACCTGCACGCGCTGGTCAGCGGAGACCGCGGCGATCGAGGAGCGGATCACGTCGAAGCGGCCCGAGCGCACGCTCAGCCGGTACAGCCACACCGCCATGACGATGATGTACGCGATGGGCCACAGCGCGGTCAGCACCCCCAGCAGACCTGCACCGGCCGCGGCGGAGACGGGCATGTGGAACACGAGCAGTGCCACCAGGATCTGCACCACCAGCGCGATGAGCCCGGATTTCAGCCCCGTGAGCTTGAACAGCATCATGCAGGCCAGGAACACGACTATCGGGATCGCGGCCACGAGCGCGGTGAGGGGCAGGCTGCCCAGGGTGTCAAGAGATTGGGTCCACATAGGAGCCTCCACGACGTCCGGCGGGTGAGCAGTCCTCAAGGCGCGCTGACGACGACGCCGCGGTGCGCGCCGTCGTCGGCCGCCGGTTGCGCCGCGGGGCGGGTTCCGGGAGTCCGGAGACCCCCGCCCCACCACCTGCAACGCGCCGCGACGGCGCCTTGATCACAGGGTCAACGCTAGTCCTGAACCGGGCAGTTCGGGCGGGACCGCTCCGCGGAGAGTGACAGGTGTGAGGCGAGACACCCGCCCGTAGAGCCGGGGAGCGGAACCACGGACACGACTTGCCCTCCTCGACACCGCACCTCCCCCCGCTCCACCTCGCCTTGCGGCTCCAAAGAACCACGCGGGCAGCCGCCTCATGGGGTGGGCCCGGCACGGCCCGCGCGGCATGATGGGGTGTGCCTCTCCTAGACCCACGGTGTGCCACGACCGGCCCCGGCCGAGACCGCCCGGCAGCACGACATCCGCACGACAGAAGGTTCACCCCCATGGCCCTCACCGTCCGCAAGAAGCGCTTCATTCGCCGCATGCTCGGCTACGCCACGAATCCTGCGCAGGTGCGGTGGCGGGTCCGGCGTGGGCTAGAGCAGCACTACAGCATCGGGGGCGTGGAGATCGCGCTCCCGCCGGACCACAACCTCCCCTTCTACCAGCGCCGTGACCCCACCTACGACGCGTACGCCATCGACCTGCTCTCGCATCTCGCCGCCGGAGACCAGCACGTCACGGTGATCGACGTCGGCGCGAACGTCGGTGACACGGCCGCCGCCGTCCTGGCGTCACACCCCCTGACCTCTGTGATCAGCGTGGAAGGAGATCCCACGTTCACCGGCTACCTGCGTCGCAACGTAGCTTCCCACCGCGAGCGTGCCGTGGTGGTGGAGGGCTTCGTCGGGCCGGTCGGCGCGAAGTCCTCCTACGTGCGCGCCGGTTCAACCGGCGGCTTCCAGCAGTGCGGCCCGGACGACGGCACCCCGGTGAAGGACTGGGTTTCGCCCGAGTCCCTCCTAGCCATGGCACCCCCCGAGGACCTGGTTGTATGGAAGAGCGACATCGACGGCTTCGACATCCACGTTCTCGTCGATCACTGGGACCCCATCGACGCCCGGTGCGACGTCGTGTGGTTCGAGTACGACTCCCCGCGCACCCTCGGGGACCCTGACGACGACGAACGCCTGATCCACGCGCTGGCAGAGAGCGGACGCGCCCTACTCGTCCACGACAATCTCGGACGACGCATGGTCGAGCTGCCGCCCGGGGGCGCCGCGGGACTGCGCACGCTCTCCCGGTGGCTGCACGAACAGATCGAGGGGCACCTGGTGGTGCCGTACCTGGACATCTGGGCAGTCTCCGATCGTGCCGCGGCCCTGCTCATGCGGGGTGATTCCTGAACAAGGCTGGCCCAAGCCGGCAGCGCGGGGATTCCCACGCGCAAACGGATCAGCCGTGGAAAATCCACGGTTCCGTGAAATTACGATAGGCAAACCTTCGTTATTTCCAATGCTCTCGGCGCCCGCAAAAACCTTTTCCGGCGGCAGTACCGGAAACGCCTCGGAACGTGTCCCGCAATGCCCCTACCGGCGTAGAGTTGGGGGTGATGAACTCCCGGAGTTCAGCACACGGCTCACCCACTGACGAGGGGCAACGATGACGGCAACCATTCAGCGAGAACAACGCACGTCAGCCCCGCGGCGCAAACGACTGCCGGTGTCGAACTTTGCCGCGAAAACCATCATGGCCATCACCGGTCTCATTTTCGTGGGATTTGTGTTCGTGCACATGTACGGCAATCTGCACATCTTCCGTGGTCAGGAAGAGTTCGACCACTACGCGCACTGGTTGCGCGAGATCCTGATGCCGCTCATGCCCTACGAGGGTGTCTTGTGGGTGCTCCGTGTGGTGCTGCTGCTCAGCCTGGTGCTGCACGTGGGCTGCGGGCTCCTGCTGTGGACGCGCGCCCGTCGGGCGCGCGGGCCGTTCAAGCGCACCGGGCTGCGACGCGGCGACGCCCTGATGGCCCGCTGGATGCTCGGGACCGGCCTGGTGATCCTGCTGTTCGTGATCTTCCACATCCTGGACCTCACGCTGGGTGTCCAGCCGGCCGCGTCCGGCGCGTTCGAGAGCGGTTCGGCCTACGCCAATCTGGTGGCCAGCTTCCAGCGCCCGGTGGTCGCCGTCTTCTACATGCTCACCATGCTGGTGCTGACCGTGCACGTGGCCCACGGGACGTGGACCGCCGCCAACGACCTCGGTGCCACCGGCAAGCGGCTGCGCCAGATCGCCGCGTGGGTGGCAGGGCTGGTCGCCATTGCCATCTGCCTGGGCAACATCTCCATCCCCGTCTTGGTTCTTCTGGGAGTGATTCAGTGATGACACCATCCACGACTGCCTCGCCGCAGGCACTGCTGGACGAGCTGCGCACCGTGGGCTCGGACCTTCCCGGGCTCCAGACGGACGTGCCCCCGTCCGAGACGTGGGCGGACCGGCGGCTGCACTACCGCATGGTGGGCCCGCTCAACCGCCGGAAGTTCACGGTGGTCGTCGTGGGCACCGGACTCGCCGGTGCAGGTGCGGCGGCAGCCCTGGGCGAGCTCGGCTACAACGTGGAGTCGTTCACCTTCCACGACGCCCCGCGCCGTGCCCACTCCGTGGCGGCCCAGGGCGGCATCAACGCGGCCCGCGCCCGCACGGTGGACAACGACTCCGTGGCCCGGTTCGTGAAGGACACCGTCAAGGGCGGTGACTTCCGGGGCCGCGAGGCGGATGCCTGGCGCCTGGCCGAGGAGAGCGTGCGGGTGATCGATCACATGAACGCGATCGGCGCCCCGTTCGCGCGTGAGTACGGCGGCCAGCTGGCGACCCGCTCGTTCGGTGGCGTGCAGGTCTCCCGCACGTACTACACCCGGGGGCAGACCGGTCAGCAGCTGCAGGTGGCCGCCGCCCAGGCGCTGCTGCGGCAGGTCTCCACGGGGCAGGTGAACCTGCACACCCGCACGGAGATGCTGGACCTGATCGTCGCGGACGGCCGCGCCCAGGGCATCGTGGTGCGCGATCTCATCACGGGAAAGATCTCCGCGGTCACCGGCGACGCCGTGGTGCTGGCCACCGGCGGCTACGGCAACGTGTACTACCGCTCCACGCTGGCCAAGAACTCGAACGTGACGGCCGCGTTCCGGGCCCACCGGCGCGGGGCGCTGTTCGCCAACCCGTGCTTCATCCAGTTCCACCCCACGGCACTTCCTGTCTCCAGCGAGTGGCAGTCCAAGACCACGCTGATGAGCGAGTCCCTGCGCAACGACGGCCGCATCTGGGTGCCCGTGCAGCCCGGGGACGAGCGCGCGCCCAACGACATCCCCGAGGACGAGCGCGACTACTACCTGGAGCGCCGGTACCCGGCCTACGGCAACCTCACGCCCCGCGACGTCGCCAGCCGGGCGGCGAGGACCGAGATCGACGCGGGCCGCGGCGTCGGGCCCCTGAAGAACTCCGTGTACCTGGACTTCCGGGACGCGATCGAGCGGCTCGGGAAGAAGGTGATTGCCGAGCGCTACGGCAACCTCTTCGAGATGTACTCGGACGCGACCGGCGAGGACCCGTACGAGCAGCCCATGCGCATTGCGCCGGGCGCGCACTTCGCCATGGGCGGGCTGTGGAGCGACTACGACATGATGACGTCGCTCCCCGGCCTGTTCGTGGGCGGCGAGGCCGGCTGGGGCTACCACGGGGCCAACCGCTTGGGCGCCAACTCGCTGCTCTCGGCGTGCGTGGACGGCTGGTTCACGCTCCCCTACTCGGTGCCGAACTACCTGGCCCCGCTGCTGGGCCAGGAGAAGCTGTCGGTGGACGACGACGTCGTGCGGGCCGCGGTGGCCGAGGCCGAGGCGGGCGTGCAGGCGCTGATCGACATCGGCGGCACCCAGGGCCCGGAGCGCTTCCACCGGCGCCTGGGCGACCTGCTCTACGCGAAGTGCGGGGTCACGCGCTCCGCCGAGGGCCTCGCCGAGGGCCTGGAGGGCATCCGCGCGCTGCGCGAGGAGTTCTGGACGGACCTGCGCGTGCAGGGCCGCCCGGACGGTTTCAACCAGGAGCTCGAACGGGCCGGGCGCGTGGCCGACTACCTGGACATGGCCGAGCTCATGTGCCTGGACGCACTGGACCGGGACGAGTCCTGCGGCGCGCACTTCCGGGACGAGCACCAGACCGAGGGCGGCGAGGCCCAGCGCGACGACGCCCACTGGCTCTTCGCCTCGGCGTGGGAACGTACCGCGTCCGACCGCGCCGCCGCGCCTGGTCCGCGCTACGTGCGGCACCAGGAGCACCTGGAGTTCCCGAGCGTTCCGCCCGAGACCCGCGACTACCGATGAGAGGACCATCCTCATGAAACTCACGCTGAAAATCTGGCGGCAGGAGTCCGGCGCCGAGGGCGGGCACTTCGAGGAGTACCCGCTGGAGGACGTGGGGCCCGAGTTCTCGCTGCTCGAGGCGCTCGACAAGCTCAACGACGACCTCGTGGCCCGCGGCGAGGACCCGGTGGCGTTCGATTCGGACTGCCGCGAGGGCATCTGCGGTGCGTGCGGCGTGACCGTGGACGGCAGGCCCCACGGCCCCCAGGAGAAGACGCCGTCCTGCCGGCAGCACCTGCGCTCCTTCGAGGACGGCGCCACCGTGCAGCTCGAACCGTTCCGCAGCGGCGCGTTCCCCGTGGTCAAGGACCTCGCGGTGGACCGCAGCGCGCTGGACCGGGTGATCGAGGCCGGTGGTTTCGTGTCCACCTCCGTAGGCACCGCCCCGGACGCAGACGCCATTCCCGTGACCCACGAGTCCGCGGAGTGGGCCCTGGACCTGGCCGCGTGCATCGGCTGCGGTGCGTGCGTGGCGGCGTGCCCCAACGGCTCCGCCCAGCTGTTCGCCGGGTCCAAGACCATGCACCTGGCCACGCTGCCCTCCAGCCAGAAGGAGCGCAGCCGCCGGGCCAAGGGCATCACGCGCGCCGCCGAGGAGGAGTTCGGCCCGTGCTCGGTCTACGGCGAGTGCGCGGAGGTGTGCCCCGCGGGCATCCCGATCACCGCGATCGCGGGGCTCAACCGGGAGAAGCTGCGGCAGGTGCTGCGCAACAAGGACGACTGACCCGGCCGCTTTCCCCAACAGACGACGACGCTCGGTGCCCCTGGGAGGGCACCGAGCGTCGTCGTGCTGGGCGGGTTTGCCGTGCCGGCTACATGGCGAGGTCGCCGAGGACCCACATCCAGCCGCTGCCCACCACGGTCCAGATGATGATGATGGCCACGGACATGATGAAGGCGACCTTGAACCACTCGGAGACCTTGACGTACCCGGAGCCGTAGACCACCCCGGACGGGCCCGAGGCGTAGTGGCTGATGGCGCCGAAGAGGTTGCCGATGTAGCCGAGGGCGAGGGCCGCGAACATCGGCGGGGCGCCGGCGGTGATGGCCGCGCCCAGGAACACGCCGTACATGGCGACGATCTGCGCGGTGTTCGAGGCGAACATGTAGTGAGCGTAGAAGTACACGAGCGCGAGGATCGCGAAGGCAACAGCCCAGGGCATGCCGCCGACGGCGCCGGAGACCACCGAGCCGATCCAGGTGATGACTCCCAGGTTGTTCAGGTTCTCCGCCATGCCCACCAGGACCGCGAAGAAGATCAGGGTGTTCCAGGCGGAGCCGTTCTTGGCCATGTCGTTCCAGGTGAGCACCTTGGTCACCAGCAGCACCGCGATGCCGACGAAGGCCGCCGTGGTGGCGTTGACACCGATGGCCGTGCCGAAGACCCACAGCAGCAGGAGCAGCACGAACGTGGCCGCCATGATGATCTCGCCGCGGGTCATGGAGCCCATCTTCTGCAGCTCGCTGCGGGCCATGGTGGGTGCTTCCGGCGTGCTCTTCAGCGTGGGCGGGTAGACCTTCATGAGCAGCCACGGGACCACCGCCAGGCTCACGAGGCCGGGGATCAGCGCGGCCAGGGCCCACTGGCCCCAGGAGATGTGAACGCCGAGCTTCTCGGCGGAGGCCACGGCCAGCGGGTTGCCGGCCATGGCGGTGATGAACATGGCGCTGGTGATCACGTTGACGTGGGCGGCGGTGAACGTGAGGTAGGAGCCGAGCTTCCTGCGGGACTCGTCGGTGTCCGGGGTGGAGCCCTGGACCTCCGCGACGGAGCGGACGATCGGATAGATCACGCCACCGGCGCGGGCCGTGTTGGACGGCGTGGCCGGTGCGAGCAGAAGGTCCGTGACGGCCATGCCGTAGGCGATGCCCAGGGGCGATTTGCCCAGCACGGAGAGGAACATCAGGGCGATCCGGCGGCCCAGCCCGGTGAGCAAGAAGCCGTCCGCGATGAAGAACGCCGCGACGATGAGCAGCACCGCGGAGTTGGAGAACCCACTCAGCGCCTCCCCGCCCTTGACGTCCATGGCGCCGGTGATCATGGCCGTGGCCAGACCGATCAGCGCCACCGAGGGGGTGGGCAGGGGCTGCAGGATGAGCCCCAGGATGGTCGCGACGAAGATCCCGAGCATGTGCATGCCGCGGGGGTCCACGCCCTCGGGCGCGGGGATGCAGTAGATCACCGCCCCGACGAGGACCATGAGCCCGAACTTCCAGAGCATGGAGACGGTGTCCCGACTCATGGTTCTGGATTCGTGGGTGGAATCAACCTGATGGCCGGCCATTTCTGCCTCCGAGTGTCGCTCCGGTGTGAGACCCTTCTTCCCTCAATTTTAGACCTGGGGCCAGGGGAAATACGGTTCCCCGGGCATGTGGGGGCGGCCTGATTCGTGTTTCCCGTCACCGTTCATCGGGTGACCATGGACAGGGGGTCAAAGGCCGGATGCGGGTCGGTTTTCAACCGCCCGTAGGTGTCGACGTCGAGACGTTCTCCGTCCACCAGAAATTTCTGGCGCTGGGTGCCCTCTTTGACGAAACCAGCTCTTCTCGCGACGACGCCGGAGGCCGGGTTGTTGACGCGGTGGCCGAGTTCGAGGCGCTCCAGTCCGCGCTCCGCGAGGGCCCACTCGGCGATCGTGGCCGCGGCACGGCTCATGACTCCCCTGCCGCGCGCCCGGTCGGTCATCCAGTACCAGAACCAGCCGTTCCTGTTGTCCTCGTCCACCGTGACGCAGACGAGGCCGATCAGTGCGTCGGACTCGACGACGGCCCAGGGCTCGTGGGGCGAGTCCGGGCCCACGAGGCGGGCGACGTACGCCGAGGCCTCCTCGGCCGTGGTGACCACGCCTTGACGGGCCATGTCGGGGTTGGAGGCGAAAGCCTGGTGAACAGCATGGGCGTCCGCCTGTCGCAATCTGCGAAAAAACAGGGCTTCATCGAGCACGGCAACATTCCTCACCAGTCAATGGTCGGACACGCCTGGCGGGCTTCCCAGAGATGCGCCTTGGACGACGGCAGCGAAGTCACCTGGCACAGCCGATCCGAACAACGACAGTTCAGCCCGGCTCAGTAGTGGTATCGAGCCTGCAAGATCACGAGATCCTCACCAGCCACGAGGTAGACGAGCCGGTGCTCCTCGTTGATGCGCCGCGACCACGAGCCCCGCGCCCCGTACTTCAGCTGCTCCGGTTTGCCGATGCCCTCGAACGGCTCGCGCAGGCAGGCATCGATGAGCAGGTTGATCCGCTTGAGGATTCTCCGGTCGGCGGTCTGCCAGTACGTGTAGTCTTCCCAGGCGGCCTCGTCCCAGACCAGCCGCATTCAGACGTCCCGAGCCTGGCTGGACGGCTCGTCGGAACGGTCGAGCTCGTGGACCTGGGTCTTCCCGGCACGGGCACGATCGTAGGCGTCGAGCAGCCTTCGGGCGTTCGACGGCGACCGGAACAGGTAAGCGGTCTCCTGCCACGCCGCGTACTCGTCGGCGGGCATGAGCACCGCGTTGCCCTTCCGAGAGACGATCTCGACGGCTTCCTGGTCCTCGTTCACGCGCTCGATGAGCGGGAAGAGCGTCTTGCGGGCCTCGCTTGCGCTGATGGACATGGGGTCCCTTCCCTGCGTTGACTGGTACACGTTTATGGTACCAGCCGACATCCTGGCGTGGTCCGCATGACGACGATCAGGCATGAGCCTCCCACACTGAGGAAGTTGCCGAGGCGAGAGAGAACTGCAGCCGGGAATCTCCAGGGCTGGCTGCACGAGGCAACTCAGGAGTCACGCGACCACAAGAGGAGTAATCGCTGCAATGCGCTCTCCCGCCCGATCCTCCGCGCAGTCCAACTCGTAGTGGCTCTGAAGATTGAGCCAGAACTCGGCTGATGTCCCGAAATACCGTGCCAAACGGAGGGCCGTGTCCGCACTGATCCCCCGCTTGCCGTGCGCGATCCCATTGATCCGCCGGGGAGACATCCCGATGGAGACGGCGAGCTTGCCCTGGGTGATGCCGAGTCCTTCGATGAAGTCCTTCATCAGAACTTCTCCAGGGTGGATCGGCTCGATCTTGTCAATGGTAGTCAACGATCTCGACCTCCTCTGGTCCTGGGTGAAGCGCTCTGGGTCCCAGTTCCGCGTCAGGTCATTCGTGCACGCACTGAACGAGCAGCACCTGCACGGGTCGATGGGCCAGGTCGGTGCCGCCGGTGACAACGCGGCGATGGAGTCCTTCTTCGCGTTGTTGCAGAAGAACGTCCTCGACCGCCGTCGCGGGCAGGCCCGTGACGAGCTGCGGATCACGATTATCACCTGGATCGAACGGGCCTACCACCGGGGCCGCCGACAGGTTCGTCTGGGCCGTTTGACCCCGCGGGAGTGCAAGACCATCATGAACCCAGCCGTGGGCCTCGCGGCTTGACACTACAACTGTCCCCTAACCGTGCAGCAGTCCCTTGACGCCGGTGGCGAGCAAGACGACGGTGTTGATCACGCGGCCTCCTTCACGCACTTTCATCGTGAGGGCGTCGGCGGTGACGAACGTGAACGGGCCTGCATCGTCGAGGGGGCGGTGGCGGAAGTCGTCGACGAGCTGGTCGAGGTCGGAGGCCATGCGGCTGACCTGGGACTTCGACAGCGCGTTGATGCCGAGGGTTTTCACCAGCTTGTCCATGCGGCGCGTGGACACGCCGGCGAGGTAGCAGTCAGCGACGACGGTGATGAGTGCGGACTCGGCTCGTTTGCGTCGTTCCATGAGCCAGTCGGGGAAGTAGGTGCCTGAGCGCAGCTTCGGCACAGCGATGTCGAGGGTTCCGACACGGGTGTCGAGGTCGCGGTGGCGGTAGCCGTTGCGGTGGGTCGTGCGTGTCGGGCTGGGCTGGCCCCACTCGGCGCCGATCACGGCGTCCGCGTCGGCGGACAGCAAAGCGTTGAGCATGGTTTGCAGCAACTGGCGCATCATGTCCGGGCTTGCTTCGGACAAGGCTTCGCCCAACACGCTGGCAGGGCCGACAATGTGAGGTGCGGTCATCGTGATGACTCCGTTCGAGGATTCTGTAGGAGGTTGACTCGAAGGATCACGCGGTGGCCGCGCCCATGTCCAAGGGGCCGGGGGCGCGGCGACCGGTATTACACCACTATCAGGGACTCAACTAAGGAAGATCCTCCGCAACGGCCGGATGCCCTACCGCAGCGCGGCTACTTCGAAGTGACTCTGGACGGTTTCCATGGCGTTTGACTGGGAGCAGTTCAAGGCCAACGTCCAAGGCGAAGCTGAGTGGCAGGACGCAGATGATCTTGCGCGCATGAGCATCGAGACTCTGCGCGCTGAGCACGGCTTGCTGCGGCGCGACGCTTCTTCAGGGTCTCTGCGCCTGACTGGGCCAGGAATCACGATCCACTCGGGAGCGATCGACGGGATTGCTGACACGCTTCGCAATTTTCAGCGCCTGGTGCTTGCGACAGGCCTCGCGGTGAAGGGGCACGAGTCGTTGCGTGGGCAACCGCCCGCCGACGTCGTCTCGAAGACCCGACTGAACCTCAATGGTTCACCACTGCCGGGAAGCCTCATCCTGCAGATCGTGCCGACGACTTTGCCAGCGGACGAGATCTCACCCGATGGCCAAGTCGGGCTGTTCGGAGACGACAATGCAGAGCCCCAGTTGATCGACACCGCCATGAAGCGAGCACTGGGACTGCTCGAGGACGGACGTCGTCTCGGCCCAGATGCCGACACCAGTGACTTCTTGGCGCGCATCCGCGAGTACGGACCGCGCGTCGCCACGACGTTGCGCGACTTCTCGACAGGTCTGGTGAAATCAGGGTTCGAGCCTGATCTCACTTGGTCCCAGCCTCGCCAGGCGCGCCTGCGCACGCGCCTCTCCACGGCTGAACTCGCTCACATTGGAGAGCTCATCGCTTCTCGGGAACTCGAGCTCGAGCCGACCACCATCCGCGGCATCGTGCGGACTGTCAGCGAGATCAGCGCTGGGCAGCTGGAGATCGAGGACGGCGAGATCGTCAAGATCGACGCGAAGAAGATCCCTGCGGCGAACACTGCAACGCTGCGCACCGGCATGTCAGTTTCAGTCGATGTGTCAGTCACGGAAGAAACCGGCCCTGCCGGCGAAGTTAAGCCTAAGTACACGGCGACGTCGTTCACAGTGCTGAGCAACCCGTAAGGCCGAGTCGTTACACCACATCTAGTCCAACGGCTGGATCCGGAGGTTGGTCCGCGGCGGCAAATCCCAGCCGTGACGCGCATGAATTTCCCTAACCAACTCTTCCGCGTTGACCTGGAGCTTGGCAAGTGCAGCCGCGTCGTGGCCGACTGATCGTAAATGGCGCAGGTTGCTGCTCAGCGCGTGCGCCCAACTCATCAGCGGGTCGAGGTTCGCCACCCGCCGCTCAACGGTGTCGCCGGGCTTGGCGGCCTCCATCACCTGGCGGCCGATGGTCGCGCCCAGCGTGCGCTCGGCCTCCAGCCACGAGTCGATACCATCCCAGCCGTCGAGCTGGTCGACGAGCGCGATCGACGTGATGCGCAGGTTGGCGAGCCGCTCCCCCACCGGCTCGGCCGTCGGATCGAACCCGATTAGGCGCTGCACGGCTTCCTGCACCGCGAACCAGCGTGCGTCCTCGGCCGCTTTGCGCGACTCGGCGAGTGCCTCGTTCGCGCGCTTGTTCGCTTGGTAAGTGCCGACGCCGGCGATCAGCAGCGACAGGGCCGAGATCACCAGCGCGAGGACATCCATGGCTCGATCCTGCCACTACAAGAAGCAGTTCCTGAAGCACTTCCGGCTATTGCTTGCCCGAGGCGCGTCAGCCGACTAACCCGCGCTCACTACGATGCTCCGCGCGGCGACCAATCCCTACAGCGCGAATCTCCACTCCACCGATTTCCGGTACATACCACCCTCTTGAGGTGTGCAGTGAAGCGCTCGGCCCCGCGTCCGGGACCGACAGCTTGCGTTCGACGTCAACGATAGGTCTCGTGCAACGCCTCCTCGATCTGAGACGGAGTCGGTGCACCGGCGTACCCGCGCTCAGTCGCGTAGACCCGGCACGCGAGCGAGCGAACCGGTTGCGTCGGAAACAGGTCGACGCCGTCGACGAGGATCGTGGGCGAGCCTCCGAATCGGGTGTTCGCCGCTTCGGTCTCGGTGTGGATCGTTACCAGCTCGATGGGCACTTCCGCGAGCTCGGCGGCATCCAGCGCGGCGCGCGCGTTTGCTTCGGCGATGGCCGTGTTCGGGCAGTCGACGATGTGCAGCAGTTCGACCTTCATACGATCTGCTCCTTCCGGGTCCGGGCCGCGCGCAAGCCATTGAGGATCACGATGACCTCCGCGATCTCGTGCACGAGCACCACGGCAGCGAGTCCCAGGACGCCGAAGAGGGCGAGCGGGAGCAGGGCGATGATGATCAGCAGCGACAGGATGATGTTCTGGTTGATGATGTGCCGTCCGCGCCGGGCATGGTCGAACGCGCGCGGCAGCAGCCGCAGGTCGTGCCCGGTGAACGCGACATCGGCCGACTCGATCGCGGCATCCGACCCGGTCGCGCCCATCGCGATCCCGATGTCCGCGGCGGCGAGGGCGGGGGCGTCGTTGATGCCGTCGCCGATCATCGCCACCGAACCATGCTGGCCGAGCTCAGCGATCGCAGCGGCCTTGTCCTCGGGGCGCAGCTCGGCGCGCACGTGTTCGATCCCGGCCTGCGCCGCGAGAGCGCGGGCGGTGCGGGCGTTGTCGCCGGTGAGCATCGTGACCCCGATGCACTGCGCGGCGAGCGTGCGGACGACCTCCGGGACCTCCAGGCGCAGCTCGTCGCGGACGCCGATCGCAGCGACCGGCTCGCCGTCGCGGTGCACGATGACGACCGTCATGCCCTGCTCCTCCAGCCCTGCGACCCGGTCGCCGAGCGTCCCGGCGTCCAGCCAGCGGGGGCTGCCGACCGTGATCCGCGCGCCGTCGAGCTTGCCCTCGATGCCGTGCCCGGCCTGCTCGGTCACGTCCTCGGCTACTGAGGCCCCCGGCGCGGCGGCGGTGATCGCGGCCGCGAGCGGGTGGGTGCTGTGTTGCTCCAGCGCGGCCGCCCACGCCAGCGCCTGCGCCTCGGTGGTCCCGTCGGCGGTGAGAACGGCGGTGACGAGGGGCTCGTTTCGGGTGAGGGTGCCGGTCTTGTCGACGGCGACGTGGCGGATCACGCCGAAGCGCTCGAACGCGGCACCGGACTTGATGATCACGCCGAACTTGCTCGCCGAGCCGATCGCGGCGACCACGGTCAGCGGCACGGAGATCGCCAGCGCGCACGGCGACGCCGCCACGAGGACGACCAGGGCGCGAGTGACCCACAGCTCGGGGTCGCCGAACAGCGAACCGATCAGCGCCACCAGGACGGCGAGGACGAGCACACCAGGGACGAGGGGTCGGGCGATGCGGTCGGCGAGGCGGGCGCGGTCTCCCTTCTCGGCCTGCGCCTGCTCAACGAGCTCCACGATCGTGGTCAGCGAGTTGTCGGTGCCTGCCGCGGTCGTCTCGACTTCCAGCGCGCCGGCGGAGTTGATTGCACCGGCCGAGACTGCATCTCCCAGCTCGACCTCGACCGGGATCGACTCTCCAGTGATCGCAGACGTATCCAAACTCGAACGACCCGTGACCACGACGCCGTCGGTCGCGATCCGTTCGCCCGGCCGCACCAGCATCAGCTGGCCCACCTGGAGGTCTTTCGCGGCGACCTCGACCGACGCGCCGTCGCGGCGGATGGTCGCTGTCTCAGGGACGAGCTTGAGCAGCGCCCGGAGCCCGCCGCGGGCGCGGTCCATCGCCTTGTCCTCCAGCGCCTCAGCGATCGAGTACAGGAACGCCAGGGCCGCGGCCTCCTCGACGTAGCCGAGGATCACCGCGCCAATGGCGCTGATCGTCATCAGCAGGCTGATGCCGAGCTTGCCCTTGAACAGTTTGCGGATCGCGCCCGGGGTGAACGTCGACGCTCCCAGCAGCAGACCGAGCCAGAACAGCACCAGCGCCAGGATCTCGAGCCCGGACCACTCCAGGACGAGACCGGTCAGGAAAGCGACGCCGGAGAGGACCGGGACCATGATCCCGCGGTCCCGCCACCAGGGTCGCTCCTGCACCTCCTCAACTGCTTCGCCGACCGTGGTCTCGGGCTCGTCGCAGCCGCACGCCGCGCTCATGCGCCTGCCCCCGTCCCGCAGCAGCCCGGCACCGGGCACTGGTCATCAACGCATGGCGCGTGCTCGTCGACGGCCAGCGTCACATCCACGAGCGCCGTGAGCGCCGCAGCGAGGTGCGGGTCGGCGATCTCGTAGCGCGTCTGCCGTCCCTCGGGCTCGGCGGCCACGATGCCACAGTCGCGCAGACAGGTCAGGTGGTTCGACACGTTCGACCGGGTCAGCTCCAGCTCGCGCGACAGCACCGCCGGATAGCTCGGGCCGTCGAGCAGGGTCATCAGGATCCGGGATCGCGTCGGGTCCGCCATGGCTCGGCCGAGCCGGTGCATGACGTCGAGGCGTGAAGCAATGGTCAGCATGCACTGAACTATACAGTGACTGCTGACCTATTTTGGTCATCGCATCGGCAGGTCAGACCACTCAATCGACGCCAGAGGTTATACGGCGAAACGAAATTCCACCACATCCCCATCCTGCATCACATACTCCTTGCCCTCCATGCGCACCTTGCCCGCGGCCTTCGCATCGGCCATGGACCCGGCAGCCATGAGGTCGTCGTAGGAGACGATCTCCGCCTTGATGAAGCCCCGCTCGAAGTCCGAGTGGATCACCCCGGCGGCCTTGGGGGCGGTGTCGCCCTGGTTGATGGTCCACGCGCGGGCCTCCTTGGGGCCGGCGGTGAGGTAGGTCTGCAGGCCCAGGGTGGAGAAGCCCACGCGGGCGAGCTTGTCCAGGCCGGACTCATCCTGGCCCTCCATCTCCAGCATCTCGCGGGCCTCCTCCTCGGAGAGCTCCACCAGGTCCGCTTCGAGCTTCGCGTCCAGGAACACGCACTGCGCGGGCGCCACCAGCGCCTCCAGCTCGGCCTGACGCTCGGGTGAGGACAGCACACCCTCGTCCGCGTTGAACACGTAGATGAACGGCTTGGCGGTGAGCAGGTTCAGCTCACGCAGGTTGTCGGTGTCGAGCTTCTCGGGCCCGGCGGCCTCGAAGATCGTGCGGCCCTCCGCCAGCACCTTCTCCGCGGCCTGGTACGCGGCCAGCTGCTCGGGCGAGCCCTTCTTGATCTTGACCTGCTTCTCCAGCTTGGGGATCGCGTTCTCCAGCGTCTGCAGGTCCGCCAGGATCAGCTCGGTGTTGATGGTCTCGCGGTCCGAGGCCGGGTCGATCTTGCCGTCCACGTGGATCACGTCCGGATCGTCGAACACGCGGATCACCTGAGCGATCGCGTGCGCCTCACGGATGTTGGCCAGGAACTGGTTGCCCAGCCCCTCCCCCTCGGACGCGCCCTTCACGATGCCCGCGATGTCCACGAAGGACACCGTGGCCGGCACGATCTTCTGCGAGTCATACATCTTCGCGAGTTCGTCCAGCCGTTCGTCCGGCAGGTTCACCACGCCCACGTTCGGCTCGATGGTCGCGAACGGATAGTTCGCGGCGAGCACCGTGTTGCGCGTGAGCGCGTTGAACAGGGTTGATTTTCCGACGTTCGGCAGACCGACGATTCCAATAGTAAGAGCCACGGTCCGCCATCTTACCGGGGCCGCCCGACGACGCCGCCACGCGACTCCGCGGCCCACCCCACCCCTGACACATGTCACGCCCCACTCGTGACAGTTCGCAGTTCAGCGCCGCCGCGCCGCACGGGAATCTGAACCCATGAACACCACACACCCACCGCAGCCACACTTCCCCGCCATCCAGGTGCAGGACGCCGTCAAGACCTTCCGCACCCGCTCCGAGACGGTCCGCGCCGTGCAGGGTGTCTCGCTGGAGATTCCGCGCGGCGGCGTCGTCGCCCTGCTGGGGCCGAACGGCGCGGGAAAGACGACCCTGCTGGACATGGTGCTCGGCATGAGCGAGCCCACCTCCGGCGCGGTGAGCGTGTGCGGCGAGCGCCCGCGCGCGGCCGTGGCTCACGGGAAGGTGGGCGCGGTGCAGCAGGTGGGCGGGCTGCTCGCGGACCTGAGCGTGCGCGAGACCGTGACCATGATCGCGTCCCTCTACCCGGACCACCTGCCCGTGGACGAAGCGCTGGAACGGGCGGGGGCGGCGTCGTTCGCGCGCCGGAAGGTGGCCAAGTGCTCGGGCGGGCAGCAGCAGCGCGTCCGCTTTGCCCTGGCCCTGCTCCCGCGCCCCGAGCTGCTCGTGCTGGACGAGCCGACCGCGGGCATGGACGTGCAGTCCCGCACCGAGTTCTGGGACGCGATGCGCGCCGAGACCGAGCGCGGGCTCACGGTCGTGTTCGCCACGCACTACCTCCAGGAGGCGGAGGACGTCGCCGAGCGGATCGTCCTGATGGACGCCGGGCGCGTCACGTTCGACGGCTCCGTGGACGAGCTGCGCTCCATGTCCCGGCACCACACCGTCTCCTTCGTGTGGCCAACGGCCGAACCGCTGCCCGAGTTCGCGGGCGCCACCGTCTCGCGCCGCTCGGAGTCCCGCGTGCACCTGCGCACCGAGGACGCGGACGCCCTCGCGCGCGAACTGCTGACCCGCACCCCCGCGAGCGCCCTGGAGATCTCCCGCGGCGGCCTGGACGAGGCGTTCGCGGCGTTGATCCATCGAGACGACGCCGCCGCGTGAGCCCGCGCGCAGCGCACCGCGGGTGACCGCACCGTTCTCCCGCCCCTCCCCGCGCCCCGCACCTCGCGCGCCCGTGACCGCACCCAGACCCCAAGGAGCCCGTCATGTCCCTGACCTACACCGCCCACGACGTGCGGCGGAACCTCCGCTCGATCCCCAACCTGGTGTTCGTGGCCCTGCTGCCCGCCGTGCTGTTCATCCTGGTCGGCGCGGTGCAGGGCTGGTCCGACGCCCGCCTGCCCGGGGGCAACGTCTCCGCGTACGTGATGGTGTCGATGGCCGTGTACGGGGCCGTCACCGCCACCGCCGCGATCTCTGCGAGCGCGGCCGTGGAACGGTTGCAGGGCTGGGGCCGGCAGCTCGCCCTGACCCCCATGGGCACGGGCGGCTACGCGGCCACCAAAGTGGTGGTGGCCCTGCTGATCGCCGTGCTGCCCGTGGTCATCGTGTTCCTGGTGGGGGCGTTCACCAACGCCGCGATGGACGACCTCTGGCGCTGGCTGCTGGCCGCCGTGCTGTGCGTGGTGGTCTCCGTGGTCTTCGCCCTCTACGGTCTCGCCGCAGGCCTGATCTTCCGCTCGGACACCGCAGTGGGAGCCGCCACCGGCGCGCTGGTGGTCTTCGCGTTCTTCGGCAACGTGTTCATGCCGCTCTCCGGCGGGATGCTGGCCGTCGCCCGCTTCACCCCCATGTATGGAATCGTGGGCATTGCCCGCTATCCCGTGACCGGAGGAGAGGTGGCCACCATGGGTGGTGCCCCGCAAACCGACAGCCTGCTGTGGCTCGTGGTCAACGCCGTGGCCTGGGCCTCCGTGTTCGGGGTCATCGCCCTGCTGGCCGCCCGAACCTCCACGGCCCGCCGATGAGCGCCGCCACGCGGACCGCCCCGCGCCCACGCACCGAGGAGCCCGAGCACCATTGGTCCGACCTGCTGTTTGCCACCGTCTGGCTCGTGTTCCTCGTCATTCCCGCCGCGGCACTGCTGCAGAGTGACGAGTCGGTCTGGGCCACTGCCCTGGGACTGCTCGGACTGGTGCTCTTCGCCGGGCTCTACACGCTCTCCTGGATCCGGCAGATCCTGGTCCCGCGCCTGAGCGTGCTGGGCAACGCCGTGCTGTGGTGCGCGGTCCTGCTGGTGCCGCTCACCCTGTTGCTGCCGGCCTCCCCGTGGGGCATGGCCTACACGGCACCGTTCTTCGTGGCCGTGTGCGCGTTCCGACTGCCCTTGCGCCAGGGCATCCTGGCCTCGCTCCTGATCGAGACGGCCGCCCTGGTTCCGCTGCTCATGCTGCTCCCCCGGGAGCAGTGGTTCTGGCCGCTGTTCGGCCTGGTCCTGCCCGGGCCGATCATCCTGCTCTCCCGCTTCGCCGTGGATCGCTCCGAGACCCACGAGCGCCTGGCCCGCGAGCTCGAGATCTCCCGGCAGCGCGAGGCCGTGGGTCGGGACGTGCACGACATCCTGGGCCACTCCCTCACGGTCATCACCGTCAAGACGCAGCTCGCCCAGCGGCTCGTGGAGACGGACCCGCAGCGCGCCGTCGCCGAACTCGACGACGTCCTGGCGCTGTCCCGCGAAGCCCTCACCGACGTGCGCTCCACGGTCGGCAAGCTGCGTGACCTGGACCTGGGCGTCGAGCTCGTCCAGGCACGTGCCGCCCTGCGCGCCGCCGGGATCAACCCGCACCTGCCGTCCTCGGTCCCGCCCCTCGACGCCGTCACCCGTTCCGTGTTCGCATGGATCCTGCGCGAGGCCGTGACCAACGTGGTTCGTCACTCGGGCGCCGCTCACTGCCGCGTCACGGTCACCGGTTCGTCGCTTCGCATCGCGGACGACGGCGCACGGGCCGCGGATGCCTCCCCTGGCGATCACGTGCGGACCGGGACCGTCGCTGGCTCAGAGGGTACGGCGCCCTCGACGAGCCGTCCGCGCACCGACGACGTCGCGGCGGATGTGCCCCAACGGGACGGGGTGGGGCGCGCAGGCCTGGACATGCAGCGGCCGGCGCGGGCCGGAGACCGCGGTGACGCGGCGGCGTCGTTCTCCGGAGACGAGGGGAGCGCCGAACCGGCCCTGAGAGAGGGCAACGGCATCCACGGCATGAAGGAACGAGCCCGTGCGGCAGGATGTGAGGCGACCGTCCGGCAGAACACCGAGGGCGGGACCGTGGTGGAGGTGAGGCGGGCATGACCGAGATCCGAGTGCTGATCGCGGACGACCAGGCCCTCGTGCGCGCCGGACTGGCCGCTCTGCTGGACCTGGAACCGGACATCACCGTGGTGGCCCAGGCCGCCGACGGTGCCGAGGCGGTCGCTCTTGCCGGGGAGCTCGCCTTGGACGTGGCCCTGCTGGACATCGAGATGCCCGGCCTCACCGGGCTGGAGGCCACCGAGCGAATCGTGGCCGCCGGGCGCGGGACGCGGTGCCTGATGGTCACCACGTTCGACCGCCCCGGCTACCTGCGGCGCGCGTTCGACGCCGGTGCGTCCGGCTTCGTGGTCAAGGACACCCCCGCTGCGGAGCTCGCGGAGGCCATCCGGAAGGTGCACGCGGGGCTGCGCGTGGTCGATCCGGCGCTGGCCGAGAAGTCCCTGCTGGCCGGGCCGAACCCCCTGACCCCGCGGGAGCAGGACGTGCTGCGGGAAGCGTCCCACGGGGCCTCGGCGGGGCGGATCGCCCGGGCCCTGCAGCTCTCCGCGGGGACGGTGCGCAACCACCTGTCGGCCGCGATCGGCAAGACCGGAACCACCAACCGGACCGAGGCGGCGGCCGTCGCCGCGCGCAACGGGTGGCTGTAGCCCTCCGGATCCGGTGACGAGCTCAGCCGGGGCGCTTATGCGTGTCGGACAGCATTGTCATGGTGAGCGCATGGATGCTTCGGTGATGGCTCAGGTGTGGTGGTTGTGGGCGCTGTTCGCCCTCGTGGTGGGTGTGGTGCTGGGGTACGTGCTGGCCCACCAGAAGTCCACGGCGCTGGAGACCGAGCTGGAACAGGCCCAGGAGCAACGGATTGCCGCGCTGCAGGACGGCGCCTCCGCCCGGGCGGCCGCGGAGCAGCTCGAGCAGCGGGTGGAGTCCCTGGAGGCTCGGGCCGTGCAGGACCAGGACGTCATGCGTGCCCTGGCGCCGCTCAACGAGCAGCTCTCCTCCGTGGGACGCCACGTGAACCAGCTGGAGCGGGACCGTGCACAGCAGTTCGGGGCCGTGGCCCAGGCCCTGGAAGCGGCCCGCACCACGGACCAGCAGCTGCTGCACGCCACCACCTCCCTGGAGGGTTCCCTGCGCTCCACCACGGCTCGCGGCGCCTGGGGTGAAATGCAGCTGCGCCGCGTGGTGGAGGCCGCCGGGATGACCCGCCACGTGGACTTCACGGAGCAGACGGTGCGCGCCACGGAATCCGGTATCCAGCGCCCGGACATGGTGGTCAACCTGCCCGGGGCGCAGACCGTGGTGGTGGATGCGAAGGCCCCCATGTCCTCCTACCTTGACGCCCAGGCCGTCCCCGCGGACGGCTCCCCCGAGAACGAGCAGCGCCGCACCCAGCTGCTCGCCGCCCACGCCAAGGCCCTGCGGGCGCACGTGAACACGCTGGGCACCAAGAAGTACTGGTCCGCGGAGGAGAACTCCCCCGAGCTGGTGATGTGCTTCGTCCCGGTCGAGTCCGCCCTGGCCGCCGCGCTGGATGCGGATGCCTCCCTGCTGGATCACGCGACGCGTGCGAACGTGGCCCTGGTGTCCCCGGTGTCCCTGCTCGCCTCGCTCAAGGCCGTGGCGTTCAGCTGGCGTCAGGCCACCCTCACGGACAACGCGCGAGAGCTGTACCGGCTGTCCCGGGAGCTCTACGACCGCATGGGCTCGGTGGGCAAGCACCTGTCCGACATGGGCGGTTCGCTGCGGCGCTCGGTGGAGGGCTACAACAAGCTCGTAGGTTCGCTGGAATCACGGGTGCTGCCCTCGGCGCGCAAGATCGCCGAACTGGATCCCACGGCCACCGACTCCGAGGCACTGGAGACCAGGCCCGTGGACTCGGTGCCCCGTCCGGTCACGGCCACGGAGTTCGTGAACGACTGACGCCGCCCAGCCCGCGGGGCTGGTGCCGGGGCTCAACGTGAGGAGCGGGTGCCGGGGTCCAGTAGAAGGACCCGGCGCCACCGCTCAGCGCGAGGGCTTGGTGCCGCGGCCACCCAGACCGCGGGTGGTGTCCCCGTCCTTCGCGAGCTTGGCGCGCAGCTCCTTGGGCAGGGAGAAGAGGATGTCCTCCTGGGCGGTCACCACTTCCTCGACCTCCCCGTAGCCGTACTCCGCGAGCAGGTCCAGAACCTGCTGCACGAGCACCTCGGGCACCGACGCACCGGAGGTCAGCCCCACGGTGGCCACGCCCTCGAACCAGGACTCGTCCACCTGGTTGGCGAAGTCCACGCGCTCCGCGCGCCGGGCCCCGTACTCCAGGGCCACCTCCTTGAGGCGCACCGAGTTGGAGGAGTTCGCGGAACCCACCACCAGCACCAGGTCCGCCTGCGGGGCGATCTCCTTGATCGCGGCCTGCCGGTTGGAGGTGGCGTAGCAGATGTCGTCGCTGGGCGGGTCGATCATGTTGGGGAACCTGGCACGCAGCCGGTTCACCGTCTCCATGGTCTCGTCCACGCTCAACGTGGTCTGGGACAGCCACACGAGTTTGTCCGGGTCCTGGACCTCGATGCTGTCCACGTCCTCCGGGGAGTTCACGATCTGGATGTGTTCGGGGGCCTCCCCGAACGTGCCCTCGACCTCCTCGTGGCCCACATGGCCGATCAGGAGGATCTCGTAGTCGTTCTTGGCGAAGCGCACGGCCTCGCGGTGCACCTTGGTGACCAGCGGGCAGGTGGCGTCGATGGTGTGGAGGTTGCGGTCGTGGGCGGACTGCACCACCGCCGGGGACACCCCGTGGGCGGAGAACACGACCAGCGCGCCCTCAGGGACCTCGTCGGTCTCCTCCACGAACACGGCGCCGCGTTCCTCGAGCGTCTGCACCACGTGCTTGTTGTGCACGATCTCCTTGCGCACGTACACCGGCGCACCGTAGTGCTCCAGCGCCTTCTCCACGGCGATCACGGCCCGGTCCACGCCCGCGCAGTAGCCGCGCGGCGCGGCCAGCAGCACCTTGCGCCCGGTGACCGGGGCGGCGGCGGCAATCTCCTGGGGAGTGCGACGCACCCGGGGAACGGTGGGCATGGAGAGGTCAACCACGGTGGACATGTCCTCCATCGTAAGTGACCGTACGGACACGCACCACGGCGCCGGTCACACCCACCACCGCAACCCCGGCGGCCCACATCATCGCCTCCACGCAGCGCGTGACGAACGAGTCCCGCAGCAGGGAGAAGATCTGCTCCGTGACCAGGTGGGCCACGGGATCCACGGCGGAGGCGTTCACCACGGTGCGGGTGGCCACGAGCCCCAGGCACAGCAGGATCCCGGCGCACACCACCCCGGCGGCCCCCGCACCGGCGAGCGCCGTCCACCGCCGGGGTGCGCAGAGCACGCAGAGCACCGCGGCGGCACCGGCGAACCACGGCAGCACGTAGCGCCACTGGGCGAGCCGCACGAGAGCGTCCACCACCGGGCCGGTGTGCGCGCCGGGGACCGTGATCCGCAGGGCGTGGGCGTCGATGCCCGGGGAGATGCCCACGGTGTCCTGGACCTGGTGGTCCACCGCCCGGCCCAGAGCGCCGAGGTCCACCACGAGCTCGTCGGGAGCGGCACCGGCCGAGGGGGTGAGGGGGACGTTGGCGTCGTGGGTGTCGTTGAGCACCTGGATCCAGGTGCCCTCCTGCTCCGGCGCCGTGAGCCACGTGCGGGCGGCGTCCGCCACGGCCGTGCGGAGCCTCTCGACGGCCCGGTCCACGGGGGCGATGCCGGTGTCCGCGTCCTGCAGCACGCCGAGCGTGGCGCGGTCCAGCACGGTGCCCACGAGCTCGTCCTGGAAGGAGGTCTCCGTCATCACGGCGGCGGCCGTGTCCTGGAACCCGGAGGGTGAGAGCACGTGGTCCTGCAGCCACGTGATCCCCAGCCACAGCGCGAATCCCGCCCCGGCCAGCACGGCCAGCAGCGCCGCGGCGAGGCTGCGGAGGGGTGCGGGAACGCGGGGGCGCGCGGAGGAGCTCACCGCTCCACTGTAGAGAGAACACGCTGTGCGTGTCCCCGGCGGGTGATACTCATGGACCATGGACACCTCGTTCCCCCACGACGCCGCGCCCCACGCCCACGGCGCCCCCGGGCAGCAGGAACCGCCCGCTGAGCTGCCCCGGCTGGCCCGGGACACCTCCCCGGAGAACCCCTGGCCGCTGAGCAAGCTCTCGCACGCTCTGCACGGCTGGGTCCAGAAGGCCCCGGACGCGTGGGTCGAGGGGCAGGTGATCGAGGTCAACGAGCGCGCCCGCGTCTGCTACGTGACGCTGCGCGACCTCCAGGAGGAGGCGTCCGTGAACGTGACCCTCTTCAAGAAGGAGATGGCCCGCCTGGAGCGCCCGCTCGAACGGGGTTCACGCGTGGTCGTGAACCTCCAGGCGGACTTCTACGTCAAGACCGGTCGGCTCTCCATGCTGGGCCGGGACATCCGCCCCGTGGGCCTGGGGGACCTGCTGGAGCGCCTCGAACGGCTGCGCCGCGCCCTCGCGGACGAGGGTCTGTTCGACCCCGCCCGCAAGAAGCCCCTGCCCGTGCTGCCCCACCGCGTGGGCCTGATCACCGGGCGCAACTCGGACGCCGAGAAGGACGTGGTGCGCAACGCCACCAACCGCTGGCCGGGCGTGCAGTTCGAGATCCGCGAGGTCCCCGTCCAGGGCTCAGGCTCGGCACGCGCCGTCATCGGGGCGCTGGAGGAGCTCGACGCCATGGCCGAGGTGGACGTGATCGTGATCGCCCGCGGTGGCGGCGCCTTCGAGGACCTGCTCTCGTTCAGCGAGGAGTCCCTGCTGCGCGCGGTCTTCGCGGCCCGCACCCCGGTGGTCAGCGCGATCGGCCACGAGAACGACCAGCCCCTGCTGGACCACGTGGCGGACGTGCGGGCTTCGACCCCCACGGACGCCGGCAAGCGCGTGGTCCCGGACGTCCACGAGGAGCGGCTGCGCCTCGGGCAGGCCCGCGCCGCCCTGGACCGCGCCGTGGGGTCGCTGATCGAGCGGGAGCAGCAGGGCCTGGCCACCGTGCGCTCGCGCCCGGTGCTCTCCCAGCCGGACGGCATGATCCTCGTGCGCGAGGAGGACCTCGACCGCTGGCGCACCCGGGCGTGGACCGCCACGAACTCCCTCACCCTGCGGGCCCAGGACTCCGTGGCCCAGATGCGCGCCCGGGTCCGCGCACTCTCCCCGCAGCAGACCCTGGACCGCGGCTACGCCGTGGTGCAGACCGCGGACGGCTCTGTGCTCACGGATGCCTCCCGCGCCCAGGTGGGCCAGGAGCTCACCGTGCGGCTGGCCGCCGGGGAGCTCGGCGTGGACGTCACCGGCACGAGCACCCGCCAGCCGGGCGAGCACTGACCCGTTCGCCCTCCCCCGACCTCGGCACAACGAATCCCCCCGTCAGCTTTCCCGGGGCGCCCAGCAACGACACCCCACGCATCATCAGAGATCACCACCGGAAGGAACACCGTGGCACCGCAGAACCAGAACGCCGACTCCCAGCAGAGCCCCCAGCAGGGCGCGCCGGACCTCTCCGACGTCGACCACCTGAGCTACGAGCAGGCCCGCGAGCAGCTCGTGCAGATCGTCTCCCAGCTCGAGACGGGCGGCACCTCCCTGGAGGAGTCCCTGCACCTGTGGGAGCGCGGCGAGGCGCTGGCCACCCGCTGCGAGCAGTGGCTCGACGGTGCCCGGGAACGGCTCGACGCCGCCCGCGCCCGTCGTGAGGACCGGGAGCAGGCGGCGTCGTCGTCCGAGTGATGCGCGCGCGGCGCTACTGCTGGTAGGTCGAGAGGAACTCGCCCAGGCGGTCCAGGGCGGTGTCCAGCATGTCCACGGCGGGCAGGGTGACCAGGCGGAAGTGGTCCGGCTTGCCCCAGTTGAAGGCCGTGCCGTGGCTCAGCAGGATCTTCTGCTCCTTGAGCAGGTCCAGGGCGAAGCGCTCGTCGTCCACGATGCCGAACTTCTCGACGTCCAGCTTCGGGAACAGGTAGAGGGCGCCGTGGGCCTGCTCGCACGTGATGCCGTCGATCTCGTTGAGCTTGCGGTGGGCGATGTCGCGCTGCGCCTTGAGCCGCCCTCCCGGCAGGATGAAGTCGTTGATCGACTGGTAGCCGCCGAGTGCCGTCTGGATGGCGTGCTGCGCGGGGACGTTCGCGCACATGCGCATGTTGGCGAGCAGCTTGATGCCCTCCAGGTAGGACTCCGCGCGCCAGTTCGGCCCGGTGATCGCGAGCCACCCGGAACGGTAGCCGGCCACCCGGTACGCCTTGGACAGGCCCGAGAACGTCAGGCACAGCACGTCCTCGCCCGTGAGGCTCGCGGTGTTGATCATCTCCGCGCCGTCGTAGGTGATCTTCTCGTAGATCTCGTCCGAGAACAGGATGAGATCGTGCTCCTTGGCGAGGTCCACGATCTTCTGCAGGGTCTCGCGCGAGTACACCGCGCCCGTGGGGTTGTTCGGGTTGATGATGACGATGCCCTTGGTGCGCTCCGTGATCTTGGAGGCCATGTCCTCGAGGTCCGGGTTCCACCCGTTCTCCTCGTCGCACAGGTAGTGCACGGGCGTGCCGCCGGACAGCGCCACGGACGCGGTCCACAGCGGATAGTCCGGGGAGGGGATCAGGATCTCGTCCCCCGGGTTGCACAGCGCCTGCAGGGTCATGGTGATGAGCTCGGAGACACCGTTGCCCAGGTAGACGTCGTCGGTGTCCAGGTTCATGATCCCGCGCGTCTGGTAGTACTGCACCACCGCGGTGCGCGCGGAGTAGATGCCCCGGGAGTCCGAGTAGCCCTGCGCGTTCGGCAGGTTCTTGATCATGTCCACGAGGATGGCGTCCGGTGCCTCGAACCCGAAGGGTGCGGGGTTGCCGATGTTCAGGCGCAGGATGCGCTGACCGGCAGCCTCCATCTTCTCCGCCTGCTCCAGCACGGGCCCGCGGATGTCGTAGAGGACGTTCTTCAGTTTGTCGGACTGGTTCACCTTTGCCATGGGCTCAGACTACTCGGCACTCCCGCAGCCGCGGCCCAGCTCCAGGCCACCGCGCGGTTCGCCCCGGACGGGCGCGGCGACGTCGTCAGCGGGGCTGCTCGCGCACGTAGGTGGCCGCCTTCTCCGGCGTCATCGCGGGTGAGCTGCCCCCGGCCAGGCGCGTGATGGTGGTGAGGTCCTCGGACGTGAGGTCCGCGGAGACGGCGTTGACCGTGGCCGCGGCGTCGTCGCTCAGTGAGTCGGAGCCGATCACCACGGCGCGCTCCGGGCGGAAGAGCCTGTCCGGGTCGTCGAGGGCCACGAGCCCGCCGTCCTCGATCGCGGGGTCCGTGGAGGGCAGCACCGCCGCCTGGACGCCGTCGCTCAGCAGCGCGTCCACGAGCTCGTCCGTGCTGCCATACTCGGGCGCGGCCTTGGGGGTGCAGTCGTAGTAGGCCTTCAGCCCGCGCTCCCCCTGGGCACTGGCCGCGTAGCCCGTGGGCATCCCCACGCTCAGCTGCCCGCAGTGCGTGCCCACGGAGTTCATGTCCCCCAGCGAGTACTTCGCGCCGGTCGCCGCCGTCACCACCATGCGGTCCGTGCGCTGAGCCCCGGAGGAGTCCAGCAGGCGGATCCCGCGCGGCAGGACGTCCGGCAGGGCGCGGTACACGTCGTCGTCGGAGGGACCCGTCTCGCCCGTGATCCCCAGGAACTGGCCCAGGGAGTCCAGCAGGCCGCGGGGCGCGTCCGAACTCGCGGTGGGCGTGGCCGACGCCGCCGGGGAACCGCTCGCGCTCGGCTGCGGCGTCGCGGGGGTCTCGTGCTGCCGGGCGTAGACGTAGAGGTCGCCACTGAAGTCCGGGACCATCGTGGCCCGCCCGTCCTGCAGCGCGTCCATGATCTGCTCGCGCGAGGAGCCCACGTCCACCACGGACGCCTTCACCCCGTCCGCCTGCAGCCGCTGCTGGTAGAGGTGAGCGAGCACCTTCGTCTGGACGTCCACGCCGGTGGCGATCTTCACGGTGGCGCCGTCCGACGACGACGCCGAGGCCCCGGTCTGCGCGTCGTCCCCGCCGTCCTGCGGAGCAGCCTGCCCGCAGCCGGTCAGCGTGAGCGCTGCGAGGGTCAGCACGGCCACCGCGCGAACGCGCACCCGGCTGGTCACCGGTCCCCGCCGCGCCCGGGCTCGGTGGAGACGTCCTGTTCCGCGATGCTCTCGGTGGGGGTCCGTACCGCGCCCAGGCGGTCGCTGAGGCCCGCGAGCCGCAGCGCCTGGTCCACCAGGTCCAGCCGCGGGGTGGAGCCGACCTCCGCGAGCGGGATCCACGCGACGTCGTCCGAGGACCCGTCCTGCTCCACCGCCATCTCGCCGCCGGTGACGTGGGCCGTGTAGATCACCCGGAAGGCGTGGTTGCCGCGGTCCTGGCCGTCCAATCGCTGCTCGGGGGTCATCCAGTAGCTGTGCACGTCCACGAGCCCGTCCGAGTCCACGCGGAAACCGGTCTCCTCGAAGACCTCGCGGACCATGGTCTCCGCGGGCTGCTCCCCCGGTTCCATGCCCCCGCCGGGAAGCGTCCACGCACCCTCGAAACCCGGGTGGCGGGGGTTCCAGTGGGTGAGCAGCAGCTGCTCGTCACGGATGATGAGGGCGTAGGCGCCCACGCGGGAGTCGAAGGGCTGAGTCATGGGCGCCAGTCTACTGACGGGCCCCTGCGGTCCCTGACAGTCGCCGCCGGGGCCCATAATGGCCGGGTGAGCATCGTGGAGAGCGCCATCTACCGAGACGGCCGCAAGGTCGAGTCCCCCCAGTCCCTGCAGGACACCTACCGGCTGCTGCAGACGGTCATGGACCGGGCCCAGCAGGAGACCACAGAGGACGACCACGAGGACACCGTGGTTGCCTGGATCGGGCTCTACCGGCCCTCCAAGGAGGAGATCGCGTCCCTCGCCGAGCACTTCCAGCTCCACGAGCTCGCCGTGGAGGACACCGTCCAGGCGCACCAGCGGCCCAAGATGGAGCGCTACGGGGAGACCCTGTTCACGGTGATCCGCCCGGCCGTCTACCAGGACGAGACCGAGACGGTGGAGATCGGCGAGATCCACATCTTCACCGGTCCGAACTTCGTGATCACCATCCGCCACTCCGAGTCCAGCGGCGTGAGCAAGGTCCGCAAACGGGTGGAGGCGGATCCGGAGCTGCTGTGCTTCGGACCGGACGGCATCCTCTACGCGCTGCTGGACCAGATCGTGGACGACTACTTCCCCGTGCTCAGCGGCCTGGAGAACGACATCGACGAGATCGAGGACTCGTTGTTCGCGGGCGAGTCCAACGTCTCCCAGCGCATCTACGAGCTGGCGCGGGAGGTCAACGAGTTCCACCGCGGCGTGGCGCCGCTCAGCGAGGTGATGCGCCGCTACTTCGCGGGCTTCACCAAGTACGGCACGCACGAGGAGCTGCAGCACCGGCTGCGGGACGTGCTGGACCACGTGATCCAGGTCAGCGGCAAGCTGGACTCCATGCGCTCCTCGCTCACGGACGCCATGAGCCTGGACTCAACCCTCACCACCGCGCGGCAGAACGAGGCCGCGATGGTGCAGAACGACCAGATGAAGAAGATCTCCTCCTGGGCGGCCATCCTCTTCGCCCCGTCCATCGTGGGCTCCATCTACGGCATGAACTTCGAGAACATGCCCGAGCTGCACTGGACCCTGGGCTACCCCTTCGCCCTCGTGCTCATGGTGCTCGTGGGCGTGGTCCTCTACGCGGTGTTCAAGGTCAAGGACTGGCTGTGAGCGCACTCCCATCCGCCGGCGCTAGCCTGGCCGGGATGGACAACTGGGAATTCTGGCTCGACAAACCCTTCCGCGTGGTTCTGGTGATCGTGGGCGCGGTGGTGGTCTCCGCCGTCGTGCGCCTGCTCATACGCAAGATCACCCGCGGGATCGCGCGCGGCACGCAGTCGCGGATCGTGCGGCGCTTCGACCACGGGCAGGCCCGCTGGGTGCAGGATTCGGGGATCGCCGCGGAGCGGCAGGCCCTGCGGGCACGCACGATCGGCGCAGTGCTCTCCTCCGTGTCCTCGCTGGTGGTGTGGGCCATCGCGATCCTCATGGTCATCTCGGAGCTCGGGTTCAACATCGCTCCCGTGCTCGCTTCGGCGGGCATCGCGGGCGTGGCCCTGTCCTTCGGCGCGCAGTCGCTCGTGAAGGACTACCTCTCCGGGGTGTTCATCGTCGCGGAGGACCAGCTGGGCATCGGGGACTCCGTTGACCTGGGTGAGGCCATCGGCACCGTGGAGAACGTGGGGCTGCGCGTGACCCAGGTGCGGGATGTGAAGGGCACCCTGTGGCACGTGCGCAACGGCGAAATCCTGCGCGTGGGCAACCAGTCCCAGGGCTGGGCGCGCTGCGTGCTGGACATCCCCGTTCCCTACGACACGAACATCGACCTGATCGCGGACATGATCGCCCACGAGGCGCAGATGGTGCGCGACGATCCGGACATCGGGCCCAGCATCGTGGAGGACCCGGAGGTGTGGGGCGTGGAGAACGTCACCGGTGAGAACATCACGCTGCGCCTGGCGGTGAAGACCGCGCCGCTGCAGCAGTGGGACGTGGCCCGCGTGATGCGCGTGCGGATCAAGAAGATGCTGGACCGCGAGGGCCTGCGGATCCCGGCCACCAACCAGGTCACCGTGCGCACCGGCTCGGAGCCCGAGATGCAGGGCGATGCGCCCACCACCTCGTTCCCCGTGCCGCGCGTGCCGACCACCGGCAACCTGCGCACCACCCCGGTGTTTCCGCACCCCGCGGACGCGGACAGCCACACGCCGGACGGGCGCACCCCCAGCCGCGACGAGACCGGTGGCGCGGGCACCACGTCCTCCGAGCGCCGCGGGGACGGCTGAGCACTTTCAGCGGCGCTTCTTGTTCCGCCCGTTCTTGACCTTGCGCCCCGGCTTGCGGCGCAGGCCCGGCTTGGTGCTCGCGCCAGCCTTGGCCCAGCCCCCGGACTGGGCCTTCGCGGCGGGCTTCTTGGGGGTCGACGACGCCGCTGCCACCGGTTCCACGCGCTCCTTCGCCGTGGGCTGCTCGGCTGCCTTCTTCTCCCGCTGCCCGGACGACGACGCCGCGCGGCCGGCTTCCTCCCGCCCGCTGGTCTCCTTGCGACCACGGACCACGCCCACGAAACGCTGCACGGCGTCCTCGGTGTCGTCGTCCAGACCCTTCGGCCACACGAGGGCGACCGGAACGGTGGGGGCGTCCGTCAGCTCGCGGGTGGTCACGTCCTTGCGGGCGTGCAGCCGGGCCACGGACATCGGGAGGACCACGGGGCCCACACCGGCGGCCGCGAGCTCGACGGCCATGGCGGCGTCGTCGATGTCCGCGTGGGGCTGCGGCGTGGACTCCTCGGTGGGCTGCGCGACGGTGAGGGTGTCGAGGACGCCCAGGACGTCGTCGGTGCTCAGCACCGCAACCCGCAGCTCGTCGTAGAGCGGCACGGCGTGGTGGGTGGTGCGCAGGGACTCGAGCGATGGGTCCGCCGGGCTCCAGCCGAGGCGCACGAAGCACGCGGTCACGGTGCCGTCGTCCAGCGCCTCACGCCAGCCGGCGGCAGTGACCAGCTCGTCCCGCAGCACCGGACGCATCCGCCGCTCGCGCCACCGCCCGAACCACTTGCCGGGCATCACGCCGGGCACGTAGCCGATGGTGAGGCCGTGGCGGGCATCCGCGGGTTCGGATGCGGAGGGCGCCTGCGCGGCGTCGTTCCCGGCGCTCTCCTGCGGGGTCTCCCCTGCGGTCTCCGCGGGGGTCTCGTGGGCGGTCTCGACGGGCTCGGACAGCGGCACGGTGGGGTCTTCGGCGGTCATGCCACCAGCCTAGGCGCCGCGGCGCACGCGACCCGCCACGTCCGCCCCACCGGCTGATGTGCGAAAACCGGCCGGGAGGACTAGAGTGTTCCCTGTTGTTCGGGGCTTTAGCTCAGTTGGTAGAGCGTTTCGTTCGCAATGAAAAGGTCAGGGGTTCGATTCCCCTAAGCTCCACAGTCCCAGGAAGCCCGTTCCCTCCCCGGAGGGAACGGGCTTCCTGCGTGTGTGATGGACCCGAGGTGCCCGCCCCCGCCGCCCGCACCGTGGAAGTGGAGAGAATGACCGACGAACCGATGAGCCCCGAGCCCGCCTCCCACACCGCACCGGAGGATCCTCGCGCGGCTGCGTCGCGCTCCCGTCCCACCACGTCGGGGGAGCCCACAGACCCCGCGGGACCTGTGGACCCGGTTGCACCGGCCAGCAGCGGCGTGCAGTGGGGCGAGGTCCTGCGCAACGCACTGCTGGTGCTCGTCCTCTTCGTGATGCTCTGGCTCGCGTTCCACGTCAAACTGCCCTCGGCGCAGGTCCTGCGGGACCAGCTGAACGGCTGGGGCGGCCTGGCGTGGGCCGCGTTCATCGTGTTCTACGCGGCGCTCGCCGTGACCCCCATTCCCGTCTCGGTCCTGGCGATCGCCGGGGGCGTGCTGTTCGGCGTCGTCGAGGGCAGTGTGCTCTCGGTGATCGGCGCCATGCTGGGCAGCTGGGTGGCGTACTGGCTCGCTCGCGGCCTGGGGAAGGCCACGGTCACCAAGCTGCTCGGCAGCCACGCGGCCACCGTGGAGGAACGCCTGCAGGAGGCGGGCACCTCGGGCACCTACCTGCTGCGCCTGACCCCGGGCCTGCCCTACTGGGTGGTCAACTACGGCAGCGGCGCGTTCGGCGTCTCTCAACGGTCTTTTCTGATCGGCAGCGCCCTGGGCGCCGTCCCGGGGCAGGTCTCCCTCGTCGCGATCGGTGCGTTCATCACCGAGCCCACGGTGATTCACGGCACGGTCATCGGCGTGGCGTGGGTCGTCGTGCTGGTGCTGACCCTGCTCGCCTACCGGGAACTTCGCCGGGCACGCAGGGCCAGGGTATCGACGTCGGCGAGCGGCGCCGCCGAGGGCCTCGCCGGCCAGTAAGCCCGGCGGCTCAGCGGCAGCGCTCCTGAGAGTCAGCCGTGACGCCCGCCGATTGCCCGCGCACGTTCCGGAAGGTAGTTCGGTACGGGAGATTCCGTGGCTTCAGCCTCCGGGCACTGCCCGGCGCGGCGCAGCGGACGGGCAGGTGGATGAGCACGCTGTTCGCGCTCACCCCGAACAGACCCAGCAGCACCACGAGCACCACGGTGGCCGGGGTGGACCCGGTGAACAGGGTCATGGCGAGGAGCACGACGGCGGTCGCGGCCACCCCCGTGCGTCGAAGAGGCGGCAAGCTGCCGCGAGGATGCGGTCCTTGGCGGGCTCTCGGGTGCGGGTGGGCATGGCGTGTGCTCCTGGATGCTGGCGGGGATCCGACTCCATGGTTCGGCCGCGTCACCCTCCTGAGAGTGACAAGGTAGGCCAGTCCACCTCAAACAGATCCTTATTCACCCCTCGCATTCACGCGCTCCAGCGATATCATCGTTGTATGGCGATTGATCCTGACGAGCTCCCCGCCCTCGACGCGCGGGCGACGGCGGCGTACTCCCATCTCTTCCAGGCCCTCAGTGAACCCACCCGCCTGGCCGTGCTCCAGCACCTGGCCGGCGGAGAGCACCGCGTCCGGGACCTCGTGGAGCACATGGGCCTGGCCCAGTCCACGGTGAGCAAGCACCTGAGCTTCCTCGCGCAGTGCCACCTTGTGGCTGCCCGCCCCGAGGGGCGTGCCACGTGGTACTCCCTGACCCACCCGGAGGAGCTCGCGGCGGTCATCACGGCCGCGGAACGGGTCCTGCACACCACCGGCACGGACGCCGTGCTGTGCTCGCACCTCCACCATCCGCCTGTGGCCGCGGGGCTCGACGACGTCGCCACCGGCACCCGCGCCGCGCGGCTCACCGCGGTCCCCTCCGGCCGAGGTGAGCGCTGATGGGCGCGGGGCACTCCCACGGAGGGCATTCCCCCGGCTCGGGGCACGCCGGTCACGAGCACGCAGCAGCGGCGGGCGGAACCACGTGGCGGCTGTGGATCGCGTTCGGACTGACCGCGGGGATGGTGGTCGCCCAGGCGGTCGGCTCGGCGGTCACCGGGAGTCTCGCGCTGCTCACGGACACCGTCCACGCCCTGACCGACGCCCTCGGACTGCTGGTGGCTCTCGTGGCCGCGCACCTGATGGCCCGCCCGGCCAGTTCCAAGCACACCTGGGGCTTCCGGCGGGTGGAGGTGATCGCGGCGCTGGCGCAGGCCACCCTGCTGCTCGGTGTGGGGGTCTTCGCGGTGGTGGAGGGCATCCGCCGGCTCCTGGAGCCGCGCGCGGTGCCGCCCACCGAGCTGCTCGTCTTCGGCGCCCTGGGTCTGGCGTGCAACGTGGTGGCCATCCTGGTGCTCTCGTCCAGCAGGGGCGCCAACTTCAACATGCGCGCCGCGTTCCTGGAGGTGGCGAACGACGCCCTGGGCTCCCTCGGCGTGATCGTGGCCGCGGTGGTGATCGCCACGACCGGCTTCCAGCGCGCGGACACCGTGGCCGCCCTGTTCATCGCCGCGCTGATCCTGCCGAGGGCCGCTCGGATCATGCGGGAGACGGCTGCCGTACTGATGGAGTTCACGCCCCGGGGGCTGGACCTGGACCTGTTCCGCGAGCACATCATGAGCCTGCACCACGTGGTGGACGTGCACGACGTCCATGCCTCCACCGTGGCCACCGGCCTGCCCACGATCAGCGCCCACGTGGTGGTGGAGGACGAGTGCTTTCGGGACGGCCACGCGGCAGACCTGCTGCAGGACGTCAAAACCTGCGTGGCCGAGCACTTCGCCGTCTCGGTGCACCACTCCACGTTCCAGATCGAGACAGCACGCATCAAGCACGCGGAGTCCGACGAGGTCTTGCACGCCTGAGGCGGGCGTGCCCGTCAGCCGAGCTGCAGCCGGCCCCACGCGAGCTCGGCGAGCGCCGCCGCCTGGGCGCCCAGAACGGCGTCGTCGTAGCGCACGTGCGGCGAGTGGTTCCAGGGTGCGGTGGCGAGGTCCACGTCCGCCGGGCTGCACTGCAGGAACACGAAGCACCCGGGGACCTCGCGCAGCACGAAGGAGAAGTCCTCGGAGCCCATGCGCGGGTTCTCCATGACCTGCACGTGCTCCGCGCCGAACAGCCGGGTGAGCGTTTCCCCCGTGAAGCGCGCCTCCTGCGGGTCGTTGATGGTCGCGGGGTAGAACTCGTTCCAGTCCACCTGCGCACGCAGCCCGTAGGAGGCGGCGATGCCGTCCGCGAGCTCACGGACCAGGTGGGGGCAGCGTTCGGTGGTCTCGCGTGACAGGGTGCGCACGCTGCCGGCCGTGCAGGCGCTGTCCGGGATGACGTTCATGGCCTCCCCGGCCCACAGCTGCGTCATGGTCACGACCACCGGGTCGAACACGCTGAACCGGCGCGTCACCATGGTCTGCAGCGCGGTGCCGAACTCGCACAGCGCCGTGACCGGGTCCTTGGAGGTCCACGGCTGCGAGCCGTGCCCACCCCTGCCGTGGAACGTGACGCTCAGGTGGTTGGCCCCCGCCATGAGGGTGCCTGGGCGGTAGGTGAACACCCCGGGCTCCCCCGGGCTCACGTGGATCCCGTAGGCCGCGACGGGGCGCTCGCCCGCGGCGTTCAGCACGCCCTCCTCGATCATCGGCGCGGCGCCCCCGGGGCTTTCCTCCCCCGGCTGGAACATGAAGACCACGGAGCCGGGCAGCTCCTCCCGGCGTGCACTCAGCAGCCTGGCCGCGCCCACGAGACCGGCGGTGTGCAGGTCGTGCCCGCACGCGTGCATCGCGCCGTTCGTGGAGGCGAAGTCGAGCCCCGTCTGCTCTTCGATCGGCAGCCCGTCCATGTCCCCACGCAGCAGCACCGCGGGCCCGGGACGCCCGCCCCGCAGCACCGCGACCACCGAGCTCAGCGACCGGCCCAGGGTGATCTCCAGGTCGCAGCCGTCCAGTGCCTCCAGCACCTGCCGCTGCGTCCAGGGGAGGTCGTTGCCCAGCTCAGGGTGGGCGTGCAGGCGCCTTCGCAGCTCAACGAGCTCGGGCTGCAGCAGCTGGGCGTCCTCCAGGAATGACACGTTCGGGCTCCTCGATGGTGGTGGCGCGGCGTCATCGCCCGGGCTCGGGCAGACCCTTGAGGGCCGGTCCCGGCGCCAGCCGGACCGGCCCGCGGGCGGTCGTGAGGTCCACCTTCTCACCTTTTTGCCGCACCGTGATCTCGCCCACGTCCGCGAGCGCCCGCGCCGTCTCTCGGACCCCGTCCATGAGTTCCCGCCACTGCTCGCCGCCCAGGGCGCGAGCCACGTCCGAGGGGCAGATGGTCTTCCCCGCCCGGTGCCTCAGCAGGGCGCGGATGGTCGCCTGTTCCCGTGCGCGCAGGCCCTCCTCCGTGGGCGGTTCCCACCAGGGCTCGCCGCGCTCTCCCAGCGCGACCTTCGCATCCTGGACACGCTGCCTCGCCCCCCGGCCCTCGGACCTCACCGCACGGCGGGCACCCATCAGCTCCGCGACGAGTTCCTGCCGCAGCGTTTCCGGGATCCCGGAGTCCGTGGCGCGCCAGCGCCGGCCGTTCACCACCACGTGGTGGCCGTCTGCGGTGCGCTCCGGGCCCGACGACGCCGTGCCCTCCGGGTGCGCTCCGCTCGCCTCCCGAGCGGCGTCGGTGCCCGACGCCTCCCCCTGGTCCCTGCGCCTGCTCACGGGCGCAGCCCCAGGCGCTCGATCAGGCGCGCGTGCCGCGTGAGCCCCGCCGAGACCACGGCGGGATTCTGGGCGTACCAGCGCAGGTGCTCCGCGGCCACGGTGTCCTCCGTGATGTGCGACCCCTGGACGAGCCAGTCCTCCCGCGGCCCGCCGTCCAGGTCGGAGGCCGTGTACCCGAAGACCTCGAGAGTGCTCTCGTGGACTGGCGCGCGGATGCCACCGAGCAGCACCCTCCCCGGGTCGGGCACCGGCGCGGAGAGCCCCGCCGCATCGAGGATCTCGGAGGCCACGGTGCGCAGCACGTCGTTGCACGGGTGGTTGATCACGTGCACCGCATTCGGACCGGCGGCGTCCAGGACGGAGGCGACGTCGAGCGTGCGGTGGGCCTCCTGCCGGATCCGCAGCTGCGCGAGGGACTCCTCCCGCCCGGCGTGCGCGGCGGCGGCCGAGGGATGCTCCAGGTGCACGGTGCTCTCGCCCCGGGCGGCCGCCGTGAGGACCCGGAGGTCGTGGTACGGCACCACCGGCGGGTCCCCCACGCTCGGCGCACGGACGATCGCGAGCGTGGGCATGAATGCGGACCACCGCATCGCGGGCACGCGAACAACCTCCACCCGGGAGCCCAGACGGGGCACGACGTCGTCCGTGCCCAGCGGCAGCCCACGGTAACCGGGCACCACGGGCTGGGTGACGAACAGGCCCAGCCGCGGCAGCAGGGCGTGCAGGTGCGGGAGGTCCTCACGGGTGAGCTCGTGCACCGGGGGCATCCGCACGCCGTGCCACTGCCCCTCCAGCGCTCCGTGCAGCAGCACGCGCAGTGACTCGGCCTGGCAGTTGCCGTACACGGCGAACAGGGGGAGGTCCGGAAGCTCTGTGAGCCCGTAGAAGTCTCCGTAGTGACGGCGCCGCCCGTCGTCCTGCGGCCCCTGCCCGCTCACGGTTGACTCCGCAGGCGGGCGGTGCACGGCGTCCTGGCCCTGCGGATCAACATCGTCGATCACGTGCGGCGTGTGCTCAGCGGGCATGTCCCACCCTGTCCTCGAGTCGTGTGCTGGTGTCTGCGGCGTGGACGGGCGCGCCAGGATCGGGCACGGGTCTGCGGTCCGGGCACGATTCGCCCCGCCGCACGGCGCGGAGGTCCCGAACGCTCAGCAGTCCGGGCACCTCGCTCTCCCCCTCCGCGCACCAGACGCGCAGGGGGACCTCCAGACGGAGCGGAGCGTGGACGTCTGCCAGGAGCAGGGCACGGTCGAGAATCTCGCGCGGAGGTTCCCCCGCGCGGGCGCGAGGGTCCGCGGCCAGCGCGGCGGGAACGTCCTCGCGGTCCACGAACCAGATCCCGGCGTCCGTGTCCCGCAGCAGGTGGGCGGCACTCAGGTATGCCTCGGCGTCGTCGTCGTGACCGCCCACCCGCACCACCACCCACGGCTGCTCGAAGACCACGCCCGCGCCGCGAGTGCTCGGCAGGGGGATGCGCTGCGCCAGCGCCAGGGTCTCGGCGTCCTTCACCGCGCGGGAGATCCCGCGCCCGGCGAGGTCCGGCCCGTCGTGCCACGCCCGTGCGGAGGGCACGTGGCGGAACTGCGCACCCAGCTGCCAGCAGCGGAAGGCGAGGTCCCAGTCCTCCCCGCCGTAGCCCACGAGCGACTCGTCGAAACCGCCGCAGCGCTCGAACAGCCGCCGGTCCACCGCGAGCAGCGCACTGATGACGAGCCGGAAGTCCTCGGTCCCCGCGCGGGAGAGATCGGCGGTGCGCTCGTATCCCTGCGCAAGCCACTGCGGGTCCTCGAGCCGCCGCGCTCCCGGTGCCGAGCCGGTGCTGATCCACTCCACCACCGCCGGCACGTCACAGCCGGAGAGGTCCGCGTGATGCCTGGCGCCCACCGCGAGCGCCCCGTGGCCGTCGTCCGCGTCCCGCACCCCGGCCAGGAGGGCGGTGAGGAACCCGGGTTCTGGGATCATGTCCCCGTCCAGGAACACGATCACCTCCCCGGAGGACGCGCCCGCGCCCAGGTTCCGCGCCGTCCCGGCCCGGAAGCCGAGGTTCTCCTGACGCACCACCGAGCTCGGGAACGGCAGGGGCGGGAGCACCGGGGGCACGGCGGAGCCGTCGTCGCTCACGACCACCTCCATCTCGGCGACCGGGTGGTCCTGCAGCGCCAGCGCGGCAAGCAGCCGGTCCAGGCCGTGCTGGTTCTCGAAGTAGGGCACGACGACGCTCACGGCGGGCGCACTCACCGGTCACCTCCGCGGTTCGCCGGGATCTGTTCGCCCGTGAGCAGTGCCCACTGCCGGGCTGCGGCCACCCGTGTGGAGGGCAGGTCCTCGCCGTTCCAACGGGCAGGGTCGATCCACGTGCTGCGCGGGTCCGCGAGGGCGGCCCGCAGCGCGGCGGAGAGGTCATCGGTCAGCGTGAGCGCCCAGGGTGCCCGCTCGGCGAGCTCCTCGAAGAAGGGGTGCGGCGTCACGATCGGGGCGCGCCCGCTCGAGATCCACCGTCCGATGGACCCGGAGGCGGAGACGTGGGCCGGCGCAACCACCGGGACGGTGACCCGCTGCGCGGCGCGGGTCAGGGCGGTGTCGTCGAGGAACCCCGTGGTCCGAAAGCTGTGGCCGTGACGGCGGGCGGCCGCATCGAGCGCGGGGACGAGGCCCTCGTGGCCGTCCGACGCGCGACCGAGCGCCACCACCTCCACTGGCGTGTCGAGACCGGCGAGCGCCTCGATCACGCTCTCGTGGCCCTTGCCCGGGTAGAGGAAACCGAGGACGGCGACCCTGGGAACCCGCTCCGTGCCGTCGCCGTCCGACAGGGACAAGGGACAGGGAGGCTGAGCACCGGCCCACTGCCAGGCGCGGTGCCAGGGACCCGGTTCGGGCGGGTCGATGGGCAGGTGGTTCACGTGCACCGGCAATCCCGAGGTGGCGGGGACGTGGCGCTCGAGCTGCGCGCGCTCCGAGGCGCTGCACACGATCACGGCGCGGGCGACATCGACCACGCGGGCGAAGGCGGCACGGCGAGCTTCGAAGGCGTGGCCGTCCGAGGGCTGGGGGATGTCGTGCACGGTGACCGTTACCGGGCGGACCGCGGCGATCTCCGCCACGGTGGAGGCCGCGGCCTGCGGTGACGGGCCGAAGACGCGGTCCGTGAAGTGAAGGTGGACCGGTGAGGACTCCCCCAGCAGGACCGGTCGCAGCTCCGTGAGCGAACCGGCCACCGTGCGCGCGTCGGGAGTGTGTGCGGCGAGGTCCTGGGCGTGCATGCGGACGCCGTGCTGTTCGGGGCCCACGCAGGCCAGGAGGGGTGCGATCACGCGTTCACCCTATCGACGGCCTCCGACACGCTCCCGGGTGAGCGAGGTCATACCCTCAGGGCAAAGTCTGCACTTGTGCAAGTTTGCACCCATGCATAAAGTTGACGCGTGTCCGAATCCAACCCGTCACTGCGCGAACGCCACCGCACCCGAACCCTCACCGAGATCCACCAGGCAGCGCTGGAGCTCGTGGGCGAGTGCGGCTACGGAGACACCGCGGTGGATGCCATTGCCGAACGCGCGGGGGTCTCCCGCCGCACGTTCTTCAACTACTACCCCTCCAAGGAGGCCGCGGTGCTGGGGACCACCGAACCGCGGATCTCCGACGCGGCGCGCGAACGGTTCCTGGATCCGGCGACCGGCGACGAGTTCGCCCGCACCGTCCGGCTGTTCATGGACGTGCTGCGGGACGCCACCGGCCCCCCCGAGCTCACGGCCCGCCGCCACGAGCTCGTGGAGAACAACCCCGAGCTCAAACGCCGGGTCGGGATGCACATCACCACCGTGGAGAGCCTCGTGGTCTCCATGGTCGTGGAGCACTCGGCCCACGGCACCACTCCTCGCTCCGAGGAGACCTCGCACGCTTTCGTTCTACTGGCCGGTGCGGTCATCAAGTTCGCTTTCCGGACCAACACCCACCTGGCGACCACCCTCGACGACGACGCCGTCCAGCTCGCCCTCGACCACGCCATCGGTGTCTTCCGCACCGCCCTCAAGGAGATTTCATGACAACCACCGTCACCCGGGCTGAGACCAGCCCCGCCGCCGAGGAGAAACCCACACACCTCGGCTGGCTTTTCGCGAGCCTCATGGTCGTCATGCTGCTCGCGTCCCTCGGCCAGACCATCCTCTCCACCGCCCTGCCCACCATCGTGGGAGACCTCGGCGGTGTGGACCACATGAGCTGGGTCATCACCGGCTACATCCTGGCCTCCACCGTGATGATGCCCGTCTACGGCCGCATCTCGGACCTCTTCGGCCGCAAGCCGGTGCTGATCGCCGCCATCCTCCTGTTCCTCGCGGGCTCCGTGATCGGCGCGTCCGCCGGGACCATGGGCTGGCTCATCACCGCCCGCGTGGTCCAGGGCCTGGGCGGCGGCGGTCTGATGATCCTCGCCCAGACCTCCATCGCCGACGTGGTCCCCGCCCGGGACCGCGGCAAGTACATGGGCGTCATGGGCGCCGTGTTCGCGGTGTCCTCCGTGGCCGGACCGCTGCTCGGCGGCTGGATCACCGAGGGCCCCGGCTGGCGCTGGGCGTTCTCGTTCAACATCCCGCTGGGCATCCTGGCCATCATCGCGGTGGCCGCGTTCCTGCGCCTGCCCAAGCGCACCCGTGAGCGCAGCGAGCGCATCGACTACCTGGGCATGGTCCTGCTGGCCGCGGCCACCACGTGCCTGGTGCTCGTGTGCACGTGGGGCGGCACCCAGTACGACTGGAACTCCCCGCAGATCCTGTGGCTGTGCGCCACCACCGTGGCCGGCGGCGTCGCCTTCGCGGTCGCCGAGACCCGCGCGAGCAGCCCTGTGATCCCCCTGTCCCTGTTCAAGGACCGCAACTTCACGCTCACCACCCTCTCCGGGCTGGCCGTGGGCGTGGCCATGTTCGGCGCGCTGGGCTACATGCCCACCTACATCCAGATGGTCAAGGGCGTGGACGCCACCCAGGCCGGTCTGCTCATGACGCCCATGATGGCGTCCCTGCTGATCACGTCGATCGCCTCCGGTCAGATCGTCTCCCGCACGGGCCGGTACAAGTTCTTCCCGCTGGTGGGCATGGTGGTCATGGGCGTGGGCCTGTGGCTGCTGTCCACGCTGCAGGTGGACGACTCCACGTTCAGGATGTGCGCCTACCTGGCCGTGTTCGGCGCGGGCATCGGCCTGAGCATGCAGATCCTCGTGCTGATCGTGCAGAACTCCTTCCCCAACAAGATCGTGGGAACCGCCACGGCCGCCAGCAACTTCTTCCGTCAGGTCGGTGCCACGGTGGGCTCCGCCGTGGTGGGCTCGCTGTTCATCTCCCGCCTGAAGGACCTGCTGGCGGAGAACCTGCCCCAGGTTCCCGGGAGCGCGGGAGGTGCCAGCGGCGGCATGAACGCCAACTCCTTCACGCCGCAGAGCGTGCACGACCTGCCGCAGATGTTCCGGGACCCCGTGATCCAGTCCTACAACGACGCGCTGCTCCCCATCTTCATGTACATGATCCCGCTCGCGCTGCTCGCCCTGGTGATGCTCGCGTTCGTGGTGGAGAAGCCGCTGTCCACCCGAGTGGACCGTGAGGTCGTGGAGGCCGACTCCGCCGAGCCGGACGCCACCACCGGTCAGCTCGCCGTGGCCACGGCAACCACGGGCGCCGGCCCGAGCTACGACCCGGCCGCCACCCCGTCCTCGGCGACGACGGCGTCCGCCTCGGTCGCGCAGGTCGGCACCGGTGCGACGTCGCCCGCCTCCGCTGCCGCCCCGGCCGAGACACGGGCCGCCGCGAACCACCGCGCGGGACGCTCCCGCCGTCGCCGTTCGGCACCGCGCCACAGGGCCTGAGCCCACGGGACGGCGCACCGACCGGACCGCGGCTCACGCCGTGAGCACCGTGTCGTCGCCGTCCCGGTAGCGGCAGGGGCTGCAACGCACGAAGGGGCCGGGTGACCGGCCGGGAAACACCACCCGGCCCGGTCACCCGGCCCCTTCTTCATGTCTGTACGCGACGAGCCACTCCGCGCGTGTTCTCCCGAGGGCCCTCAGCTGCTCCCGGGAGGTCCCGAGTGCCCCGAGCGCTCCCGGGGCACACGCATCACCCGCCCCAAAGCTCGGCGGGAAGCAGGTCAGTCCTTGCTGGGCAGCGCGTCCCGCAGGTCCTCCACGAGGTCCTCCAGGATCTCGGGCGCCTCGAGCATGCCGTTGCGCAGGTCCGAGAGCTCCAGGCCGTGCAGCAGCCCCACGGCGTAGCGGTCCCTGCCCGTGCGCTGGAAGGAGCGCGCCATGCGGGCGAGCCACTCCTCCATGACGGCGGCGTCCGTGACGACCCCGAGATCGTCCTGGTAGTCCTTGGCGACCGCGGCCGCGCGCACCCGCTTCTTGCCCGCCTTCGCCTGGGCGTGCTGGAGGGCCTCCGAGACGTACCGGGCGGACTTCGCGGCCTTGCGCGTCTCGTGGAGGATCTCGAACGCGACCGCCGTCTGCCGCGGGTCCTTGCCCGGCAGGGAGATCCGCTCGCCCACCACCTGGGCCATGGTGCTCACGGTGACCTCCCCGGCGTCCTCCGGCACGGGCGTCGCGGCCGTGGCCAGCACGCGGTTCAGTGCGGCCCCCAGCACGATCTTGGCGAACTTCTTGGGCGAGTGCTGCCCGGGCTCCTCCGTGAATCCCTGCCCCGCCGCCAGGTGACGCAGGTCCTTCAGCAGCTGGAGGTAGGCGGGACTGTCGAGCTCCCGGCGCACACCGCGGGCCGCGTCCTCCCCGAGGTGCTCGGCCGCCTCGCGCAGCTCCTGCGCCGCGGCCATGCTCACGATCCCCGCGGACTGCGCCTGCAGCAGGGTCTCGAGGCGCTCCCGGGCGACCTCCTGGTCCCGCGCATCCCCCAGCACCCGGGCGAGGAGCTTGAGCCGGTTCTCCAGGTCCTCGGCCACCTCCTGCGCCACGAAGTCGCGGGAGGCCTGCAGCACGCTGCGCAGCGCACGGGAGCGCACCCGCAGCTGGTGCACGGAGTCCTCGACGCCAAGCCGCACCGCGAAGTCCCACGCCTGCAGCTCGCCCACCAGCCGGGTGAGCATCCCCGTGAGCACCTCCGCGCCGGTGGGCTCGGCGTCCTCCTCCGCGTGCTTCGCGTCCGACGCCGTGGTCGTGGCGTCCTGCCCAGAATCCTTGGTCTTGGACGAGTTCCTGGTCGACGCCGCGGACTCCCCCGAATCCTTGCCCTTGGCCTTCTTCTCACCCTTCTTGCCCTTTGCCTTCGTGGACTTCTCGGAGGCCTTCGGCTCCCCGTCCTCGGGAGCCCCCGCGGGCGAAGAACCGTCGGCCCCCTTCCCCGCGCCGCGACCATCCTCGCCCGCCGTCTGCTCGACGTGCTCGGGGGTCACGATGCGCACCGTGTCCCCTCCATCCTGCCCGAGGGCACGGGCAATCTTGGCCACGGAGGACGACGGCGTGGCTCCCGCCGCGTACAGAACCGCCTCCACGGCCTCGAAGACCTTGCGGGCCTGCTTCTCCGTGAGGTCGTCCCGGGAGAGCTCCACCTCGCACTCGGTCCAGGCGCGGGTGACCCCGGCGCGCTCGTCCCGCGCGGCCACGGTGTCGAGGCACAGCTCCGCGTACTGGCCGTCCTCCCCGAGCACGGGGTACTCCGTGCGGTGGGTGTCGATCGTGGCCACCGGGGTGAGCTCCTCACCGAGGGTCAGCCCGAGCAGCAGCTTCCGCAGCGCCGCGGGAATCCGCTCCGGGGCGGACTTGAGGGGGTCGTGGTGCACCTCCCCGCGCGCGCTTCCGGCCTGGTACTTCACGTGCCAGCCGTCGTCGGAGCCCCCTCGACGACGCCGCACGGCCACCTTGGCCCGCGCCAGCTGCAGGTCCTCGGTGTCGTAGTAGGTGGCGCTCATGTCGTGCTCCACGGGCTCGCCCACCGTGAAGCGCTCGAGCTTGTGCAGCTTCAGCGCGGGCTTCCCGGACCCGGGGACGTCGTACTTGCGTTCGATCTCAACCTGTTGCGTGACCATGGTGCTCCCTTGTGTGAAACGCGCCGCGGCCCTCGTGGGGTTCCGCGGCGCGCTGCTGTCGTCAAGTTGGCTGGTGCAGTGGTGTCAGGCCCGGCGTCGCTTGAGGACGTCGTCGAGGTTCAGGGCGGTGCTCTCCTGCTCGCCGGAGCGCACCGCGTCCTTCAGAGTGGTGGACCGCGCGGCGGGCCGGGTGGGCACTCGCAGGGGTTCGGGCTCGTTGCGCTCGACAACGGGAGCCTGGGTGTACAGCGGCTTGGGAACCGGGACCGGCTCCCAGGTGGTGGTGTCCGAACCGGTGGTCCGTGCGACCTTCAGCGCCTCGGCACGAAGCTCGGCCACCGTGTAGACGCGCTCCGTTGCGCGCTGCGGGGCCTGCTGCTCGGGCTGATAGTCCGCGGCCGGCATGTCCAGCTCGGCATCCGCGGCGCGGGTCTGCTCGGCGTGCTCCTGACGGGCCTCGTCCTCATTGTCGAAGATGGCGTGCTGAGCGGGCGCGGCCACCGGGGCGGCAGTGCGGACGGCGCCGCGGCGCTGGTCCTCCACGGCCAGGTAGCGCAGTCCGGCAACGCAACCCGCGCCCAGCAGGAAGAGCACCACGGGCACAGCCCACGAGATGGCGGTGAAGGGCGCGATCAGTGCGGACAGGAGCGCCGCGGCCACCAGGACGGCACCGGTGAGGAACACGATGGTGCGGTCCCACTTGATGCGCAGTCCCGCCAGGGATCCGCTCTGCAGCGTGGTGGCGGACGGCGCGTGTGCCGATGTCTCCATGACTGGGGTCTCCCGTTCGTGAACCTGGGCCGAGGTGGTGCTCACCACTGTACTGGGCGCGGGGCGTCTGCGCTCGTGGCTGTGGAGGAAGGCGTCGATCTGGAGGTCAGGAGCCTCCACCTGGGCATGGACGGGAAGGTTCGTCCGCCGCACCACGTGCGGCGCGAACCACATGACACTCAGCACAATGACGACGGCCAGCACGGCCGAGCTGCTCACCCATGACAATCCCACCGTTCAAGGGTAGGGCAGCAGGGATAGATTCCCGGGATGGAATGCGCGTGTTGCCTACATCAATGTAATTCGATGGGGATTTTTTCCTCTCCGGGGCGCGGCCCGTCCCTGACCTGGGGCGCAGTGCCTGCCGCGCGGCGTCGTCGTCCCCCGTCCTGACGACACGGGCTCCGCCACTCCCCTGCGGAGCGGCCGGCCGTCGCCCCGGGGTCAGCGAGGCGCGTGGCGCACCGTGATCCCCTCGTCCTCGCCCGTGAACCGGCGGACCAGGCCCTCCGGAACCTCCTCCGCCGTCAGCGCGAAGCTGCGGTGGTCCGCCCAGGAGCCCGCGATGTGCAGGAACCGCTCGCGCAGCCCCTCGTCCCGGAAGCCCAGCTTCTCCACCACCCGCAGCGACTTCGCGTTCTCCGGGCGGATGTTGATCTCCATGCGGTGCAGCCGCAGGTGCTGGAAGCAGTAGTCGGTGGCCATGGCCACGGCCATGGGCGCAATGCCCCGCCCGGCCTGCGCACCGTCCACCCAGTAGCCGAGGGTCGCGGAGCGGAACGATCCCAGGGTGATGCCCGAGACCGTCAGCTGCCCCACGAGCTGCGGGCGCCCGCCCTCGGGTCCGCGTTCCACGATCAGCCACGGAAGGCTCTGCCCGCCGCGGGCCTGCTGGCGCATGAGGCGCATGAACGCACGGTAGGACGGTGCGGCCCCACCCGGCTCGGGATTGCTCGCCTCCCAAGGCTCGAGCCACTGCCTGTTCCGGAAGCGCACCCGGTCCCACTCACCCCGGTCGCCCAGCGCGAGTGGGCGCAGCATCAGCTGCGCCCACTGCACCGTGACCGGCCACGCGGCCTGCCCGTCCACGAGGGGGACTCAGTCCGTGAGGGTCTCGGCGTAGTCCTTGATCCAGGTGCGCAGCCCGGGACCGAGGTCCTCGCGCTCGCACGCCAGCTCGATGTTGGCCTTGAGGTAGGAGAGCTTGTCACCGGTGTCGAAGCGGCGGCCCTTGAAGACCACGCCGTACATCCCGTGAGCGGCGTCGCCGCGGTCCGCGACGGTCTGCATGGCGTCGGTCAGCTGGATCTCCCCGCCGCGCCCGGGCGCGGTCTCCTCGAGGATGCCGAAGATCTCCGGGTGCAGCACGTAGCGGCCGATGATCGCGAGGTTGGAGGGGGCGTCCTCCGGAGCGGGCTTCTCCACGAGCCCGTTGACCTGCACGTAGTCCTCGCCCTCGACCGCGGTGATGTCCGCGCAGCCGTAGGCGCTGATGCTCTCGTGCGGGACCTCCATGAGGGCCACCACGGAGCCGCCGGTGCGCTCCTGCACGCGGATCATCTGGGAGAGCAGGTCCTCCTTCTCGTCGATGAGGTCGTCACCGAGCAGCACCGCGAAGGGCTCGTCCCCCACGTGGGTCTTGGCGCGCAGCACCGCGTGCCCCAGGCCCTGGGGATCCTGCTGGCGCAGGTAGTGGATTTCGCCCAGGTCGGAGGCGTGCTCGACCTCCGCGAGCAGCTTGTCCTTGCCGGACTCCTTCAGCTGCGCCTCGAGCACGGGGACGCGGTCGAAGTGGTCCTCGAGCGCCCGCTTGGACCGTCCCGTGATCATCAGGACGTCGTCCAGCCCGGCATCGACCGCTTCCTGGACCACGTACTGGATGGCGGGGCGGTCCACCACCGGCAGCATCTCCTTGGGCATGGCCTTCGTCGCGGGAAGAAAACGGGTGCCCAGACCCGCGGCGGGGATGACGGCCTTGTGGACGCGCTTGTTCTCGTGATCACTCATGGAATTAGGGTAGACGAACAAGTACCGACACCCCCGGTGCGAGACCCGGAACATGCGGGGATTACGGGGGTTTTCGAGGAATGTACTCCCAAGAGCGGACAGGGCCGGAGGGGTGGAACGCGTGGACGCAGCGGCAGGGACCCCCGGTGCCAAGGCGCGGCTGCGCGCGGAGGTCCTCGAGCGGCGTCGGCGACGCACCGCGGCCGTCCGCGAGCGCGACCGGGAAGGCTTCGCCACCCACCTCAGCCGGGTGCTGGCGGGCCACGGCCCGGGCGACGTCGCCGCATTCCTCCCGCTGCCCGGCGAACCTCCCGTGCTGCACGGGCTGGAGCGGGCGCACGCCGCGGGACGCCGCGTGTGGCTGCCGGTGGTCGAACCGGGGCACCGGCTGAGCTGGGCGCAGTGGCGGACGGACGCTCCCCTCGCACCGGGGAACCTCCCGGGACTGCTCGAACCCACCGGCCCGCGGCGCGGTCTCGAGGTCTTCGCCACGGTGCGCCTGCTGCTCGTGCCCGTGGTGGCCGTGGACCGCGGCGGGGTGCGGCTCGGCTTCGGCGGCGGGTACTACGACCGTTTCCTCCCCCTCCTGGCCGGGGCGGGGCGGGAACCGGAGATCCTGGCCTGCTGCCACGCGGACGAGGTGCTCCCCGCCGGAACCGTTCCGCGCGAGCCGTACGACGCTGTGCTCCCCGGGGTGCTCACGGAGCGGGGCACCATCCGGCTGGGCCCCGCGGCCTGAACCGGCCCCGGCGGTGGCCGGTGGCCGGGGTGACCGGGCGGAAGCGGGGCCGGGGCCGGGGCCGGGCAGGAGCGGGAGCGGGACCGGGCATCACACGCAGCGCCGTGCGAGTAGCATGTGACGTCGGCAATCCGCCGCCCCGTCAGCCCTCGAAGGAACACCCGTGCCCGTTTACGCCTACGCCTGCAAAGACTGCGGCCATGCTTTCGACATCCGCCAGTCCTTCTCCGACGACGCCCTGACGGTGTGCCCCGAGTGCGGCGGCCACCTGCGCAAGAAGTTCAACTCGGTGGGTGTGGTCTTCAAGGGCTCCGGCTTCTACCACAACGACTCCCGCGCCGACGCGAGCAAGAACGGCGGCTCCTCCTCCGGCTCGACGACCGGTTCCGCATCCTCTGGCTCCGGCGACGGCGCGTCGAGCGGCGGTTCCGCGAGCTCGGGCTCCGCGAGCTCCGGTGCCTCGAAGGACTCCGGCGCTTCCGGCGGATCGGCCTCGAGCAGCAGCACCTCGACGAGCTCCACGGGATCGGGAAGCTCCACCTCCGGTTCCTGACCGCCGCATTGCACCGGTGTGCGGTGCCGTTCGATCTGGGGCCCTGCCCGATCTGCTGCGCGTTGCACCACAACATCGCACCACGACGTCGTGGCGCCCGGGCGCCGGGCCCAGCGACGACGACCGCGCGCCAGGAGACGAGGCGGACAGAGACGCACGGTTCCCCCCCGGGGGGGGAACCGCAGCGTGCGGCGTCCCGCAGCGGTTGGCGTCCCCGCGCGCGGCGAGCGCACTGCACCAGGCGGGCCGGGGCTCCCGTCACGGCGCCCCGCCCTGCACATGGTCCCCCGGGCCCCGGCACAGGCCTGACTCACGGTTAGCGTCCGGGCATGAGTTCACGCTCCCGTCCCCGCTATCCTCTGGCACTGCGGCTGCGCACCGTCGTCCGTCGCCGCCACCGTCTCGTGGCCGCCGCGCTGTGCGCCGTGGCACTGACGCTGGTCATCCTCCGCCTAGCGCCGCCCAGCGTGCACACCACGGCGGTGGTCACGGCCGCCGGGGAGATCCCCGCGGGTCATGCCATCGCTGCCGAGGACCTCACCGTGTCCGAGTTCCCCGTGGCCCTCGCCCCCTCGGGCGCCTACGCGGCGGTTGCGGACGCGAACGGGCTGACCACGGCGGTCGCGCTGACCGAGGGCCAGCCCGTCACACCCACCACCGTGCTTGGTCCCGGTCTCCTCACGGGCCAGCCGCCGGGCACCACCGCGGCCACGGTGCGGGTCGGGGATCCCGCTGTGCTGCGGCACATCCGCCCCGGTGACGTGGTGGACGTGGTGCACCACTCCGATGAGGGGGCCTCGGGCAAGGGGACTACGGTGGCGAGTGCTGTCACCGTCCTGTGGGCCGCCAGCACGCCCTCGGGCGGCGGTGCGTCCATCCTGTCGTCGGGCGGCTCGGAGGACGACGCCGGGCTCGTGGTGCTGGCCGCCGCCCGGGAGACCGCGACCGCGCTCGCCACGCTGGACGGGGCGGGGCGTGTCTCCCTGGTACTGGTGTCACCGTGATGGCGGGATCCGACCGGGCTCAGCCCCAGTGCGGAGGGCGCTGGCGCCTCAGCCACTCCTCGTGCCCGGCCTCGCCCTGCACCTCCCGGGGATCCGGCGCATCCGCGCCGAGGTCATCGGGGGAACCGCTCCACTGGCTGCCGCCCAGCGCGCGCTCCGCGTCCGGCACGGTGCCGCCGGTGGCGCGCCGGTGCGAGCCGCGACGTCGCCCCGGCACCGCGTCAGGCCCGGCGCCGGACGTCCTGCCGGGGGCCGGGGCGGGCACCACGCCGGACGCCGCATCGGGAGCTGCATCGGCTGTCCGGCCGGACATCGCCCCGGGGGTCGTGCCGGTGCGTGAGGAGTCGCCGTCAGAACCCACGCGAAGAGCTCCCCCGGCCTGCACCCGCTCCCGGTGCCCCGTCCGCGGCACCCAGTCCGAGGTAGCGCTGCACGAGTCCCGCCACGGTCTGGGGATCGGTGAAGACCTCCACCGACCACAGACTCACGTAGTTCCAGCCCGCCCGTTCGAGCTGCTGCGGAATCAGGCGGGACCGCTCGCGCACGCTCAGCGCGCGGCTGCGGTCGGAGCCGTCCGAGCGCAGGGCCACCGGGATCCGCACGGCCTCGTCGTCGGCGCCGCTGTGCAGCACCGCCCCGGCGGACAGGGACTCCGTCTGCGCGTAGGCCGCCACGTCCACGGCGTGGGCGTAGCCCGTGTGCACCGTGGCGCCGGCCGCGCGCAGCCGACGCGCGAGGTCGTCGACGAGCGCGTCCGGCGCCTCGGGCGAGTCCTCGGACTCTGCCGCAGCGCGCTCGGAGGTGGTGTTGTCCCCGAAGAGCACCTCCAGCATGTGGTACATGTCCTTGGCCCCGTACTTCAGCCGTCGCGGCTCGGTGTCCTTGGGGTGGATGGACGTCACGATGTGGGTGTGCCGACGCGCACGCGTCATGCCGCGCACGAACGCCTGCCGACCGTCCCGCTCGGACAGGGACCCCAGCTGAGGGGTGCTGCGGCCCGAAGTCGTGCGGCCGAAGCCCAGGGAGAAGATCACGGTGTCCCGCTCGATCCCCGCCGCACGGTGGAGCTCCACCACGCGGAAGGACTCGTGCCCCGGGGCGAAGAACTCCTCCGACTCCCCCGTCTCCCGCAGCCTGCGCTGGACGGCCTGCGCCACGCGGGCGGCGTGCATCGCGCTCGCGGTGACCACCGCGAGCGAGCGCTCGGGGTGCCGCGCCGCGTGGGCGAAGACGAGGTCCACGGTGCGGTGCACCTCCGCGGTGGGGGCCTGCACCCCTTCGCTGCCCGCGGTGAGCACACCCACCCCGTCCTCGACGTACTCGGCGGACAGGCCCGTGGTGGGGCTCATCAGCTCGGAGGCGAACGGGACGCGGGTGAGCGCCCCGTCGTAGAACGCCTCGTTGAGGTAGCCGAACAGCCGCGGGTCCAGGGGCCGGCGCACCGACGTGAGGGAGCGGGTGTCCACGACCCGCGAGAGCGCCTCGTGGACGGAGTCGACCTCGGCCACGGGGTGCGGCGCATCCCGACCGGCCAGCTGCGGCGCCACCGTGAACGGCTGCGGACCGCCGGCGTGCTCGTCCCCGAAGGCGATCACCTGCTGCGCCCTGACGACCGCCGGCAGGGTGGCCGCGAGCGGCGTGGACTCGGCGTCCAGAACCACCACCGTGTCCACCTCCTGGTCCTCGCCGAGGGTGGCGGTGAGCACCAGGGGGCTGGCCGTCCACACCGGCACCAGCGACGGGGTCAGGTGCTGGACCCGGTCCAGGTCCTGCGTGTTCACGTGCCCGCTGCGCAGCATGTCCCGCAGGGCCACGGCCTCGCGGGGGAACCGGCGCGCGTCGCGGGCCCAGCGGGTGGCGAGCTCGTGCTCGAGGCGCGCCGGGGCGGCCGCCACGTGCGCGGAGTCGGCCCGGCGGAACGCGGACTCCGTCCTGCGCAGCTCGGAACCGTCCGGCATGGCCACGAAGTCGTCGCCGCTGATCATGGCCTCCAGCACCGACTGCCACCACGCGAGCTCCAGCTCGTCCCCCACCCGGTCTGCGGGCACCCCGCGCGTCTCCAGGTCCTGCAGGAACTCCCCGAGGCCGCGGGCGCGCAGGTCGTCCAGCAGGACGGTGCGCTCCGGCAGGGTGCTCAGGTGGGGCTCGTCGTTGATCAGCTCGTCGAGGACCACCCCGAGCTCGTCCACGGTCGCGGACTCCAGACGGGCGGCCGTGGCCGAGCCCTCCAGGGCGATGGCGAGCCCCTCCAGGTCCTCGCGGAAGCGGCGGTGCGTGCGCAGGGTCTCCTCGGCCCGGTCGGAGACCGCCGGCTGCTCCAGGGTGGTGGCCCACTGCCGCCACCTGTCCCGCTCCGACTGCACCTTCACCAGCGCCGCGTGCAGGTCCGAGAGGTGGACACCGGGACGGATGTACTCCTTGGCCGCCTTGCGCAGCCGGGAGCGCTGCAGCCCGCTCAGCTCGATCTCGTGGTCACGCCGCCAGCCCGCGGAGGCCGTGGCCGCGATCAGGTCCGTGACGGGGCGGTCGTAGATGTCGGGAGTGAGGTACTCCAGGGAGTTCCCCACGTCGATCACGAGCTCGAGCTGCTGCTCCCACTCGGCGATGGTCGTGCCCACGCGCAGCCCCGAGACGCCCAGGACGTTGCGCATGGCGGTGGTGAGCGTGGTCAGCTCGAGCAGCAGGGACTTGGCGAGGTCGTGGGCCTGGCGCGCCTCGTCGTCGTTGACCAGGCGCGCGCCGTGCCACGGGCTGGACAGGGCGGCCTCGTCGAAGGCACCCAGTGCCGCCGCGCGCTGGAGCTGGCGCTGCACCTCGCTGCGGTGGGACACGGCGTCGAGCACCGAGCGGCGGAACCGCACGGTCGTCTCCGGGCCCGGGTCCCGGGCGGTGAGCTCCGCCAGCGCCTGCATCGCCTCGTACGGGGACGCCTGCCAGCGGGGGCGGCGGGAGTGCAGGGAGTCCTCGTGCACACGCAGCTGCTCGCGAGAGCGGCGCAGCGCCTCGTGGATCGGTTCTGTCTGGGGCTCCGCGGCACGCTCGTTGCGCGCCACGGCCCGCACGAGGCGCTGGGCGACGTCGTCCGGGCTGAGGTGCGAGCCCAGGGGCAGCACGAGCGAGTCCAGACCCGCCCGGTTCCAGGCGCGCGTGAACGAGGCGAGGGTCGTGCGGGACTCCCCCAGGACGAGCACGCTGCGACCCCCGTGCACGAGCGCACCCACGGTGGCGACCACGGTGTCCACGGCGGGGGTGCCCACGGGCGTGCTCACCACGAAGCTCTCGCCCTGCTCGGCGAGGTCCACGACCTCCTGCTGGTTCGCGTCCAGGTCCGTGAGCAGCAGCTCGTCCGCTGGGTCGCGGTCGTCGAGGGCCGGGGCCCTGTTCTGCAGCGGGCGGACCACCGGGAGCTTGCCCACCTCCGGGTTCTTCAGGCGGGCGAGCGCCTCGACCACCTCGGTGCGGGCCTCCACGTGCTCGTCCGCGGGGCGCTCGTGCAGGTCCGCGAACGTGGAGACCACGAGCTGGTGCTCCACGTGCATGCCGGGGACGTCCACCGCGAGCTGGCGCAGGATCTCCAGCACCGGGGCGGGGTCGAGCTTGCGCGTGCCGTACGCGAGCCGGGACATCTCCGCGGTGGCCAGCTCCACCCCGTGGTCCTCGCGCAGCCGGCGCACCAGCGCCGGGTTCAGCCGCGCGGGCCCCACGATGTGCAGCTCGAAGTCCTTGTGGTCGGGGCGCAGCTTGATGGTGACCGGCGCCAGCAGCACGGGCGCGATGAAGCGGCGCAGCCCGTCCGCCACGGGGTCGGCAAGCCACGAGGCGGTCCCGGCGGCGAGGTAGGCGGCGTCCAGGCCGTGCATCACGGACAGCTCGTGGATCTTGGTGCGCAGCGCACGCGCGGAGCGCACCGCACGGTCGTAGGCGGGGGTGTCCTGGTGGATCATCGTGGACAGCCGGGTGGGCCGCTGCATGAGCAGCTGCGCCTGGCCCGAGGAGTTCGCCTCCGTGAGGTCGATGCACACGTTGTCCACCTGGTTGAAGTCCAGCAGCGTGTCCGGACCCGTGTAGGCGTCCATCTGCTGGGTCCAGGACCTCAGGGACACGCGGGGGTGCTGCGACTCCGTGGCGGCGCGGTCCGTGACCTGGGGGGTCGATCGGTCCTGGGACGGGGGTGTCGACATGGTGCTCCTACTCACGAGCGCGCCGGTCTGCACCTCGCGGGGGACGGGGCGGACCGGCGCACCGGAACTGACGGTGACTCAGACGGCGGGGTTCACTCCCACTCGATGGTTCCCGGGGGCTTGGACGTGACGTCCAGAACCACCCGGTTGATCTCCTCCACCTCGTTGGTGATGCGGTTGGAGATCCGCGCGAGCAGCTCGGAGGGCAGCCGCGACCAGTCCGCGGTCATGGCGTCCTCGGAGCTCACGGGGCGCAGCACGATGGGGTGGCCGTAGGTGCGGCCGTCGCCCTGCACGCCCACGGAGTGCACGTCCGCGAGCAGCACCACGGGCATCTGCCACACCTCGTCGTCCAGACCGGCGCGGGTGAGCTCCTCACGGGCGATCGCGTCCGCGCGGCGCAGGATGTCCAGGCGCTGCTCGGTGACCTCGCCGATGATGCGGATGCCGAGGCCCGGGCCGGGGAACGGCTGGCGGCCCACGATGTTCTCGGGCAGGCCCAGCTCGCGACCCACCGCGCGGACCTCGTCCTTGAACAGGGCGCGCAGCGGCTCCACCAGCTCGAACTGCAGGTCCTCGGGAAGCCCGCCCACGTTGTGGTGGCTCTTGATGTTGGCCGCGCCCTCGCCGCCGCCGGACTCGACGACGTCCGGGTAGAGGGTGCCCTGCACGAGGAACCGCACGGGCTCGCCGTCCGCGGCCTCCTCGCTGAGCACCTTGTGCTCGGCGGCCTCGAACGCGCGGATGAACTCGCGCCCGATGTTCTTGCGCTTGGTCTCCGGGTCGGTGACACCCTCGAGCGCGCCGAGGAAGCGTTCCTTCTCCCGGGCGATGTGCAGCTTGATGCCGGTCGCGGCCACGTAGTCCTTCTCGACCTGCTCCACCTCGTCCTGGCGCATCAGGCCGTGGTCCACCAGCACGCACGTGAGCCGGTCCCCGATCGCGCGCTGCACGAGCGCCGCCGCCACCGCGGAGTCCACACCGCCGGAGAGGCCGCACAGGGCCTTGCCGTCGCCCACCTGGGCGCGGATGGCCGCGACCTGCTCCTCGATGATGTTGCCCGTGGACCACGTGGGGCTCAGGCGGGCGCCGTTGAAGAGGAAGTTCTCGAGGACCTTCTGCCCGAAGGCGGAGTGCTTGACCTCGGGGTGCCACTGCACGCCGTAGAGTCCGCGCTCACGGTTCTCGAAGGCGGCCACGGGCGCGCCCTCGGTGGTGGCCAGGGTGGTGAAGCCCTCGGGCGCCGCCGTGACGGAGTCGCCGTGGCTCATCCACGTGGTCTGCACGTCAGGGGTGCCGTCCAGCAGGGTGCCCACGGTGTCGGAGGTGGCCGTGGCGGTGGTGGCGCCGTACTCGCGCACGCCCGTGCGCTCGACGGCGCCGCCCAGGGCGTTGGCCATCACCTGGAACCCGTAGCAGATCCCCAGGACGGGAACACCGGCCTCGAAGAGCTCGGCGTCGCGCTGCGGGGCCCCCGGCGCGTACACGGAGGCGGGGCCCCCGGAGAGGATCAGGGCGGCGGGGTTGCGCTGCAGGATCTTCTCGGTGGACCAGGTGTGCGGGACGATCTCGGAGTACACGTTCGCCTCGCGCACCCTGCGGGCGATCAGCTGCGCGTACTGCGCACCGTAATCGACCACGAGTACCGGGCGTTGTTCCAGGTCGCTCAGGTTCTCAGGGGATTCAGTCACGCGGACAAGTCTAGAACACGGCGCAGACACGCCCCGCCGGTCTCAGTAGCGCTTGGCGGCCTTCGGATTGGCGGCGAGCTCCGCCTCGGTGGAGCGGTGGATCTTGCGCTCCACGATGAACGAGAGGAAGGGCACCACACCGCCCAGGGCCATCACGATCAGCTGCGCGAACGGCCAGCGCATCAGGGACCACACGCGCAGGCACGAGAGGACGTAGACCACGTAGAACCAGCCGTGGATGATCAGGATCCACGTGGAGACGTTGACTCCCCCGGCCAGGTTCTCGAGGTCCAGGTTCTGCCACCCCAGGGCCACAGACTGGCCCGTGGCCTTGTCCGTGCCGCCGGCGATGAGGTCGTAGTGGAGGCCGTAGCGGGTGACCATCTCCGCCACGAGCAGCAGCAGGAACGTGCCGGAGACCCACGCGCACACCTTGTACACGTTCAGCGCGGTGCGGATCTGGGCCTCGGTGCCGCCGAAGCGGCGCCGAGGCTTCAGCGCGGCGGCCTTGGCGCGCACGCTGTCCGGGACGGTCGCCCGTTCCGGGGTGGCGTCCTGGGGCGCGGTGACCCGCACGCCGTCGGTGCGGCGCACCGGGCGGGGCTGCTGGTCGTTCTTCGGCGTGGGCTCAGTCATTGGGGTGCTCCGTTGTCGGATCGCGGGGTGGGGTTCTCTGACGACGACGCCGCGCGGCCGGCTCCGGCGCGCCGCGCACCCGGGCGGGCGGCGTCGTCGTGCGGGGCGTCATCGTGTGCTGCGTCGTCGTGTCGGGCGTCGTTGCGTGCGCGGGCGGCAACGGCCGGCTGGTCGTCGAAGAAGTAGTAGCACTGGTCCTGGGCGTCCCAGTAGTAGTAGGACTGCTCGGCCTCGTCCCAGAAGTAGTCGCCCTCGAAGTAGAAGTACTCCTCCGGGTTCTCCTCGCGCAGCTGCTCGTCACGGACGAAGCGCCACCACATGAAGAACGCGAACCCGGCGAAGACCACCCACTCGATGGCGTAGAAGAGGTTCAGGGCGTGCACGGAGGTGTCCGTGGGCTGCTGATCGATCTGCAGACGGCTCAGCCCGTGGCCCATCAGGGTCGCGGAGTCCTGGAGCACGCCGTCGGAGGACACCGGGGCCGGCTGAGTGGCCGGGTTCTCCGCGAAGGCCGCCACGTAGCCGGAGTAGAGGGGCGCGTCCCACAGGTTGCTCAGCTGGGCCGAGGACACGGAACCCACCTGGCCCGCGGCCAGCTTCTCGCTGGACAGCGGGGAGTCGGTGGGCAGCAGACGCCCGATCACCCGGATCTGGCCCGACGGCGCGGGGTCGACCTGCTCGGGCGAGGCCACCCAGCCGCGGGCAACCGCGAGGGAGACGTCCGAGTCCGCGACGTCCCACCGCTCCTGCGAGTCAGGCACCACGAGCTGCGTGACCACCCAGTACCCGGACGCGCCGTCCTGCAGCCGCCCGGGGACGAGCACGGTGGAGTCCGGCACGTACGTGCCGGTCACGGAGACCACGTGGTCTGCCTGCTGGGAGGTGACCGTCTCACCGGGTGTGGTGACGTCCTCGATCGCCGAGACGCGGTCCTTCGCGGGATCCGCGACGGTCGAGGACTGCAGGGACGCGTTGAGCTGCCACATGCTGAGGCTCACGAAGAGCGCCGCCACGAGCAGGGCGGCCGCCAGAAAGGCCAGAGAGCGGGGGCGCAGGGCGGTTTTCAGCACGGTTCAACCCTACTGGCCCGCGCTGGGCGTTTCCCACACCAGCGCACCCCGCGGGCAGGCCCGCGACGGCACCCGGGCTCAGCTGCGGATGACCACCTCGGCGCGCTGGAACTCCTTCAGGTCCGAGTAGCCGGTGGTGGCCATGGCGCGGCGCAACGCCCCCATCACGTTCGAGGAGCCGTCCACGTGCCGGGAGGGCCCGTTGAGCAGCTCGTCGAGGGGGCCGACCGTTCCCACGTGCGTGCGGACACCGCGCGGCGAGTGCTGGTGGTGCGCCTCCGCGCCCCACAGCCAGCCCTGCCCCGGGGCCTCCTCCGCGCGGGCCAGCAGGGTCCCGAGCATCACGGCGTCCGCGCCCATGGCGATGGCCTTGACGATGTCGCCCGAGGTGCCCAGACCGCCGTCGGCGATCACGTGGACGTAGCGGCCCCCGGACTCGTCGAGGTAGTCCCGACGCGCCGCGGCGACGTCCGAGACCGCCGTGGCCATGGCCGCGTGGATGCCGAGGATGGACTCGGTGCGCAGGGACGCTCCCCCACCGAAGCCCACCAGGACCCCGGCCGCTCCGGTGCGCATGAGGTGCAGCGCCGGGGTGTAGCCCGCGGCGCCGCCCACGATCACCGGGACGTCGAGGTCGTAGATGAACTTCTTGAGGTCCAGCGGCTCCTGCTCGCGCGAGACGTGCTCGGCGGAGACGGTGGTGCCGCGGATGACGAAGAGGTCCACGCCAGCCTCGAGGACCGTGCGGTAGTGCTCGACCACCCGCTGCGGGGACAGGGAGCCCGAGACGATCACGCCGGCCTCCCGGATCTCCGCCAGACGGGCCTTGATGAGCTCAGGCTGGACGGGCGCCGAGTAGAGCTCCTGCATCCGGCGCGTGGCCTGCGGCAGGTTCTCGGAGCTGAGGTCCGCGATCTCGTCCAGGGACGGCTGCGGGTCCTCGTAGCGGGTCCACAGCCCCTCGAGGTCCAGCACGCCCAGACCGCCCGCGCGGCCCAGCTCGATGGCCGTGGCCGGGGACATCACCGAGTCCATGGGTGCGCCCACCACGGGGATGTCGAACTGGTAGGCGTCGATCTGCCACGCCGTGCTCACGTCCTGCGGGTCCCGCGTGCGGCGGGAGGGGACCAGGGCGATCTCGTCCAGGCTGAACGTGCGGCGTGCCCGCTTGGAACGCCCGATTTCGATGTCGTAACTCACGAGGGGTCCTTTCACCGCGCCTCGGGCACGGAGGGTCGGCCGGCTGCTCAGCGCTTGTAGTTGGGCGCTTCCACGGTCATGGTGATGTCGTGCGGGTGGGACTCCTTGAGCCCCGCCGGGGTGATCCGCACGAAGCGGCCCTTCTGCTTGAGCTCCGTGACGGTGTGGGCGCCCACGTAGAACATGGTCTGGCGCAGCCCGCCGTCCAGCTGGTGCAGCACCGAGGCGAGGGGACCGCGGTACGGGACCTGGCCCTCGATGCCCTCCGGGATGAGCTTCTGGTCGTCCGAGACGTCCGCCTGGAAGTAGCGGTCCTTGGAGTAGGAGGTGTTCTTGCCACGGGACTGCATCGCACCCAGCGAGCCCATGCCGCGGTAGGCCTTGAACTGCTTGCCCGCCACGAACACGAGCTCCCCCGGGGACTCGTCGCAGCCCGCGAGCAGCGAGCCCAGCATCACGGAGTCCGCACCGGCGACCAGCGCCTTGCCGATGTCGCCGGAGAACTGCAGCCCGCCGTCGGCGATCAGCGGCACGCCCGCCGGGATGGTGACCTGTGCGGCCTCGTTGATCGCGGTGATCTGCGGGACGCCCACGCCGGCGATGATCCGGGTGGTGCAGATGGAGCCGGGACCCACGCCCACCTTCACGGCGTCCGCTCCGGCGTCCACGAGGGCCTGCGCGCCCGCGCGGGTGGCCGCCTGTCCGCCGATCACGTCCACGTGCGCCGCCGCGGGCTCCTTCTTGAGCCGGGCGATCATCTCGAGCACGCCCTGCGAGTGGCCGTTCGCGGTGTCGATGAACAGCGCGTCCACACCGGCCTCCACGAGTGTCATCGCGCGCTCCCAGCCGTCACCGAAGAAGCCCACGGCCGCGCCCACGCGCAGTCGGCCCTCGTCGTCCTTGGTGGCCAGGGGGTACTGCTCCGCCTTGGTGAAGTCCTTGACGGTGATCAGCCCGGTCAGCCGGTCCTGCTCGTCCACCAGGGGCAGCTTCTCGATCTTGTGCTTCGCGAGCAGGGCGTGGGCCTCGTCCTTGCTCATGCCCACCTTGCCGGTCACGAGCGGCATGGGGGTCATGACGTCGCGCACCAGGCGGGTCTCGAAGTCGCTCTCCGGCAGGTAGCGGGTGTCGCGGTTGGTGATGATGCCCAGCAGCTTCTGGTTCTCGTCCACCACGGGCAGGCCCGAGACCTTGAAGTAGCCGCACAGCCGGTCCAGCTCGGCCAGGGTGGCGTCCGGGGAGACCGTCACGGGGTTGGTGATCATCCCGGACTCGCTGCGCTTGACGCGGTCCACGTGGTCCGCCTGGTCCTGGATGGACAGGTTGCGGTGGATCACGCCGATCCCGCCCTGGCGCGCCATGGAGATGGCCATCGCGGACTCGGTCACGGTGTCCATGGCCGCCGAGAGCACGGGGGCCTGCAGCGTGATCCTGCGCGACAGGCGCGTCGTCGTGGAGGCCTCCGACGGGATCACGTCCGTGTTGCCGGGCAGCAGCAGCACGTCGTCGTAGGTCAGTCCGGTGAATCCGAACGGGTCGTCCATCAGTGCCGTGGGCACGGGTTCAGCCACGAGTAGTCCCTTTCACGCGAGAATGTCGCCACCAGTGTACGGCGCGGCTCCGACCCGCTCCCCACCCGTTCGCCGCGGGCCGCAGAGCACCGGGCAGGGCCCTGGGACCACGGCGTCGTACCGTGTGCGGGCCGACGAGCGGACGACGTCGCTCCGCGCGGCGACGCGGCGAGGTCGCCCCGGTGCTTGACGGCCGACCCGCGCGGGGTCCTCAGCCCGTGGCGCCGGTCCCGACGGCCGCCACGAGCTGGTCCCGCAGCAGCGGCGCGATGGAGCGCGTGTACTCCCAGGTGAGGTGGTGGGGGTCGATCCACAGGGACACGTTGCCGATCACCGGGGCGCACACACCCTGCGGGCAGATCAGGGGCGTGGGGTCGATCCCCGCGAACCCTGGGATCGAGTCCAGGGACTGCGCGGGGTTCTCGGCCGCCAGCACGGCGTCGGCGGAGACCCTGCAGGACTCGTCGTCCCGGCCCTTCTCGGCCACGCACCGGGTGGGGTCGAAGTCCAGGCGGGGGTTGTCGCGGAAACCGACCACCGTGGTCCCCTGGGCAGTGAGCTCCCGCGTCAGAGCGTCGAGGCCGCTCACCACGCGCTCTGCCGAGCCGTCCATGAGCTCTGCGCGCGTCGAGGTGGTCAGCACGGCGTCCGGCTTCAGGTCGCGCAGGTAGTCCATCGCGGCCTCGTTGCCGTCCTTGCACGTGCTCGACTGCCCCTCCACGCCGAAACCGCACCCGGGCTGCAGGACGGAGATCAGCTGCCAGTTCTCCTCCTCTGCCACGGGGATCACGGCACCCATGTACTGCTCCATGTGGGAGTTGCCGACAACGGCCACCACCTTGGCGGGGTTCTCGACCTTCTCCGTCTGGCGGCAGAATCCCTGGACCTTCTTGTCAGCGCTTTTGTACTCGCCGTCGCAGGCCTGCGGCAGCCCCACCCACTGCTCCTTCATGGACGCGGGCAGCGTGGGGGCGTCCGGGTCCCCCGTGAACTCGTAGCCCGGCTCGAGGAGCCGCGCACCGGGGTTGTTCAGTTCCGCCTGGGCCTCCAGCGCGGCGGTGCGGTGGCGCTCCACCGCGGACCACGTGCCCGCGGTGACCAGCACCGTGCCCATGCACACCACGATGACCAGCGCGAGGCGCCAGTTCTTCGCCTCCGGCCACTTCCAACGCTTGAGTGGGTTCTCCACGAGCTTCGTCAGGAGCAGTGCCAGCAGAACGGACACGATCACGATCACCACGCCGGAGCGCGGCCCGGCCACCGGTCGGTCCCGGATCACCAGATAGGTGATCAGCAGGGGCCAGTGCACGAGGTACAGGGCGTAGGCGGCGTCGCCCAGCTTCACCACCGGGGCCCAGGACAGGAACCGGTCGAGGCCCAGGCGCGATCCCGACTGCCCTGCCACGATGATCGCGGCCGCGGAGAGCAGCGGCCACAGCGCGATCCAGCCCGGGAACGCGCCCTGCACGTCCACGAGGATCCCCACCGACACCATGCTCACGAGCCCGCCCCACCCGAGGACCAGGCGCACCGCACGGGGAAGCTTCACGTACGGAATCGCGAGCGCCACGAGGGACCCCAGGGCGAACTCCCACAGGCGAGCCCTGGTGTCGAAGTACGCGAACTCCTGGTGCGTGGCCGTGGAGACCACCGAGAAGGCCAGCGAGGCCGCGAACACCAGCCCGAAGCACGCGGCCAGAACGGGGACGCTGCTGCGGCCCGTCCGGCGCTTGACCAGCCACGCCAGGCCGAAGATCAGCGGCCACAGCAGGAAGACCTGACCCTGCACCGAGAGGGACCAGAAGTGCTGGAACGGCGAGGCCGAGGAGTGGTCCGCCGCGTAGTAGTCCACCGCGTTGAACGCGAGCGTCCAGTTCTCGAAGTACAGGATCGAGGCCACGCCCTGGAAGCGGAAGTCCGCGACGTCCTGCGCGGGGTACAGCCACCACACGAGGAACAGGGTGGCCAGGATGACCACGGTCGCCAGCGGCAGCAGCCGCTTGAAGGTGTGCAGCCAGTAGCGGCCCAGCGCCAGGGGTCGCCCGCCCTCGAGCTTGCGGACGAACGAGAGGGTCATGAAGAACGCGGAGATGAACAGGAAGATGTCCACACCGCCGGAGACCCGGCCCATGAACACGTGGTAGAGCACCACCAGCAGGACCGCGACGGCGCGCAGCCCCTGCACCTCCGGGCGGAACCCGGAGTAGCGCTGCGCCCGTTGCGCGGCGGAGGATCCGGCAGTCCACGGGGGTTGCTCCCCCACCGTGAGCGGGGATGAACCGGCAACGGGATCCGAGGCTGGGGGAATGCGCATCTGGTCAGCCTAAACGCAGGGCGGCGTGCCGATCACATCGCCCGGTTCCGTCCCGACCCCTCCCGGGAGTGAGCAGTGCGCACGGCCTGCGGGGTGAGCCGCCCGGTTGCACGGGGCAGAGGTCGGGCACCGTCGCCGGTCGTTCAGCGTGCCCGGGCCGGAGTCCGGACGGCGGACGGGAGCTCAGTCCTCGTCGTCGTCCTTCTTCTCCGCCACGAGCGTCTCGGTGGTGAGCACGAGCGCGGCGATGGACGCCGCGTTCTGCAGGGCCGAGCGCGTGACCTTGACGGGGTCGATGATGCCCGCGGACAGCAGGTTCTCGTACTCCCCGGTCAGCGCGTTGTAGCCGTTGCCCGGCTCCATGTCCGCGACGCGGGCGGCCACGACGTTGCCGTCCTGGCCCGCGTTCTCCGCGATCCAGCGCAGCGGCTGGACCAGGGCGCGGCGCACGATGTTCACGGCGGTGGCGGCGTCCCCGGTGAGGCCGAGATCCGTGCCGTCGAGCGTCTTGGAGGCGTGGACCAGGGCGGAGCCGCCGCCAGCCACGATGCCCTCTTCGAGCGCGGCACGCGTGGAGGACACCGCGTCCTCGATGCGGTGCTTGCGCTCCTTCTGCTCCACCTCGGTGGCGGCACCGACCTTGATCACGGAGATGCCGCCGGCCAGGCGCGCGAGGCGCTCCTGGAGCTTCTCGCGGTCCCACTCGGAGTCCGTGCGGGCGATCTCCGCGCGGATCTCGGCCACGCGGTCCGCGACGGCCTCCGAGGAGCCGGCACCGTCCACCAGCGTGGTCTGGTTCTTGGTGACAGTGATGCGGCGCGCGCTGCCCAGCTGGGACAGGTCCACGCCGTCGAGGGAGATGCCGAGCTCCGGGGTGATCACGGTGGCGTCCGTGAGCACCGCGAGGTCCTGCATGATCGCCTTGCGGCGGTCGCCGAACCCGGGGGCCTTCAGCGCCACGACGTCGAGCGTGCCGCGCAGCTTGTTGACCACCAGTGTGGACAGGGCCTCGCCCTCGACGTCCTCCGCGATGATCGTCAGCGGCTTCTTGGCCTGCAGCACCTTCTCCAGCACCGGCATGAGGTCCTGGATGGCGGAGATCTTGCCCTGGTACAGCAGCACGTACGTGTCGTCCAGGACGGCTTCCTGGCGCTCCTGGTCCGTGATGAAGGACGGGGAGAGGTAGCCCTTGTCGAACTGCATGCCCTCGGTGACGTCCAGCTCCACCTCGGTGGAGGAGCCGTCCTCGATGGTGATCACGCCGTCCGTGCCCACGGTCTCGAAGGCGCGCGCGATCAGCTCGCCGATCTCCTCGGACTGCGCGGAGATCGCGGCCACGTGGGCCACGTCCTTGCCCTCGACCGGACGGGCGTTGTCGAGCAGGCGCTCGGACACCGCGGCCACCGCGGCCTCGACGCCGCGCTTGATGTCGCCCGGGGCGGCACCGGCGGCCACGTTGCGCAGACCCTCCTTGACGATGGCCTGGGCCAGCACGGTGGCGGTGGTGGTGCCGTCGCCGGCGACGTCGTTGGTCTTGGTGGCGACCTCCTTGGCCAGCTGCGCGCCGAGGTTCTCGTACGGGTCCTCGAGCTCCACCTCACGGGCGATGGTCACGCCGTCGTTGGTGATGGTGGGCGCGCCCCACTTCTTGTCGAGGACGACGTTGCGGCCACGGGGGCCGAGGGTGACCTTGACGGTGTCCGCGAGGCGGTTGACTCCGGCCTCGAGCGCTTTGCGAGCGGTGTCGTTGAACACCAACTGCTTGGGCATGTGTGCTCCTTGGGAGAAAGAGGGAGAGGAAATGACGGCGCGGTGCCCGCGCTGCCCGTGCGGGCGGAGGCTCGGGCACCGCGCTCGAAAGACGTGGGGTGGTTACTTCTCGATGACGGCCAGCACGTCGCGCGCCGGGAGCACGAGGTACTCCTCGCCGTTGTACTTGACCTCGGTTCCGCCGTACTTGGAGAAGATGACCAGGTCACCCTCGTTGACGTCCACGGGGATGCGGTTGCCCTTGTCGTCCACGCGGCCCGGGCCCACGGCCAGGACGGTGCCCTCCTGGGGCTTCTCCTTGGCGGTGTCCGGGATGACCAGACCGGAAGCGGTGGTCTGTTCAGCGGCCAGCGGCTGAACCACGATGCGATCCTCGAGGGGCTTGATGGAGACCGACACGATCTCTCCCTTTCTTCTAGGCGTGTGAGACGGTGTGCGCCCGCGCAGTGCCGTGGGGTCCCACGGCCGCGAGCGCCACAGGCCAGTTGGCGTGCCAACCGTCGTCGCGGTGCCGATTGAGCGCCTGGCCTTTAGCACCCTCGCTACGAGAGTGCCAAGAATCACTGTAGGGAGGCCGCCCGCGCCCGGTCAAGGCGGCGCCGCACCGCTCCCCTGTGGGCTGAAAGCTGGCCGACGACGCCGCCCGCGCGGTCGCGCGCACGGGTCTCAGTAGTAGACGGCGAGCCTGCCGTTGGGCCCGTCGTGGCACGTCACCGGGGTCTCGAAGACCCGGGTGAGGGTCTCGTCCGTCATGATCTCCTCGGGCGTCCCGAATTCCACGACCTTGCCCTCCTTCACGGCGCAGATCCAGTCCGAGTAGTGGCTCGCGAAGTTGATGTCGTGCAGCACGATCAGCACGGTGCGTCCCAGCTCGTCCGCCACGCGGCGCAGGTGGTGCATCATGTGCACCGAGTGGCGCATGTCCAGGTTGTTGAGCGGTTCGTCGAGCAGCAGGTAGTCGGTCTCCTGGCACAGCACCATGGCCACGTAGGCGCGCTGGCGCTGGCCGCCGGAGAGCTGGTCGAGGTAGCGGTTCTGCAGGGAGCCGAGGTCGAAGAACTCGATGGACTCGGAGATGATCCGCTCGTCCTCCCGGTTGATCCGCCCCCGCGTGTAGGGGAAGCGCCCGAGCGCCACCAGCTGGCGGACCGTCAGGCGCGCGGTGAAGTGGTTCTCCTGGCGCAGGGTGGAGACCACCGTGGCCAGCTTGCGCGGGTGCGTCGTCGTCACGTCGTGACCGCCGATCACCACGGTCCCGGCGTCCGGGCCCAGCAGCCGGCCCATCATCGTCAGCAGCGTGGACTTGCCCGCCCCGTTGGGCCCCACCAGCGCGGTGACTCCCCCGGTCGGGATCTCGAGGTCCACCGGCCCGATGGACGTCCCCGATCCGTAGTCCTTGAACAGCTTGCCCAGCTGGATCACAGCCGACCCCTCCTCAGGATCACCACGAGGAACACCGTGCCACCCACCAGTTCGATGATGATGGACACCGCCCCCTCCGCGTAGAACACGTTCTTCAACAGGAAATAGGCGCCCGAGAGCACTGCGAAGCCGATCAGCGCGGCCATGGGGAACACGTACCGGTGGTCGTAGGTCTCCGAGAACTGGTACGCGAGGATCGCCACCAGGAAGCCCAGGAACGTCATGGGCCCGATCAGGGACGTGGAGACGGCCATCAGGATGGAGATCCAGAACAGCGTGGTCATCAGTTCCCTGCGGTGCTTCAGGCCGAGGTTCGTGGAGACGTCCCTGCCCAGCGACAGGATGTTGAGCTTGCGCGAGTGCAGGTACAGGGCCACGGTCGCCAGGGCGCACAGGGGCACGGCGAGCGGGAAGTAGCTCGCGTCTGCGTTGGACACCGAGCCGAACAGCCGCGCGCTGAGCACGTCGAAGTCGCTCGGGGTGAGCAGCCGCTGCATGAACGTGGAGACGGAGCCCAGGCCACCGCCCAGCACGATGCCGATCAGCAGCATGATCTGCACGTTGCCGTACTTTCCGGAGAGCAGCCAGCCGTAGAGTCCCAGCGCGAAGAGCACCATGAGGCCCACCTGCACCGCGTACTGCGGCAGGCCCTGGATCGCGGTGACGCCGACGGCGCCCAGGAAGTAGACGGCGGAGGTCTGAATCAGGACGTAGAGGGACTCGAAGCCCATGATCGACGGCGTGATGATCCGGTTGTTCGCTGCCGTCTGGAACGCCACGGTGGCCATGGCCTGGCTCACCGCCACGATCGCGATCACCACGACGCTCGTGGCACGGGACTCGGCGATGCGCCAGAAGCCCCTGGTGCCGAACGGCAGGGGGTTGTCCCACGCGAGGATTCCGAGGCAGAAGGCCAGCCCCACGAGCAGCAGGCAGACCAGGACGATCCAGTAGCGCCGCCGGTGGGCCGGGGAGGTGAAGGCCGCGGAGCCCTCGCGGGCGGGGTCGTGGCGCGGTGCGGGGGTCACCGCGGCGTCGTGCGTGGCGGTGTCAGGCATGGCGGCGGCTCCGGAGCAGCAGGGCGATGAACACCGCGGCACCCACGACCCCCAGGATCAGGGAGACGGGCACCTCGAACGGCATGATGATGGTGCGCCCGATCAGGTCGCACACCGTGACCAGGCCCACGCCCAGAAGACACACCCACGGGAGGTTGGAGCGCAGATCGTCGCCGCGGAACAGCGAGACGACGTTGGGGACGATCAGCCCCAGGAACGGCAGGTTGCCCACCACCACGGTGACCACGCCGGTGGCCACGGCCACGAGGCCCGTGCCGATGAGGATGGTGCGGTTGTAGTTCAGCCCCACGTTGGTGGCGATGTCCTCACCGAGCCCGGCCACCGTGAGCCGGTCCGCGGTGACGAACACCAGCACCGCCACGACGGCGACGATCCACAGTGTCTCGTACTGGCCCTTGAGCACAGAGGTGAAGCTGCCCGCGAACCAGACACCCAGGTTCTGCAGCCGGTCCGTGACCAGCGCCAGGTAGGTGGAGACGGACCCGACCACCGCGCCGAGCATGATGCCCACGATCGGCACGATCAGGGAGGAGCGCAGGGTGACCCGGCGCAGGAACGCGAAGAAGACCATGGTGCCCAGGAACGCGGCGATGATCGCCCCGACCATGCGCACGGTCAGGGACGCGTCCGGGAAGAGGATCATCATGACCAGCAGCCCCAGCCCGGCCCACTCGGTGGTGCCCGTGGTCGTGGGCTCCACGAACCGGTTCTGGGTCAGCAGCTGCATCACCAGTCCGGACATGGCCATGGCCGCGCCGGCCAGGACGAGGGCGATCGTGCGCGGGATGCGGGTCAGCGCGAGGAAACGGCTGCCGCCACCCCCGTCGCCGAGGTCCGCGACCCCCGTGAAGATCGAGAGAACGAGCAGCCCCGCCACCACGAGCAGCGCCAACCAGAACTTCCAGTCGCGCAGCACCCCCGGGGCGGCGGTCGTGCGTCGGGCCGTGGAGACCATCACCTGTGCGCTTTCCTCACTCGTGGCGGTGCCCCGCGAGGACGTTCCCGCGGGGCACCGTTGACGACATTCCTGGGCGGAGTGCGGTCAGTTCTTCTGGCTCTCCAGCTTGTCGGCGATCTCGTTGAGGATCTCCGTGTAGGTCTGGATGCCCTCGTTCGTGTAGCTGTCCTCCGGCAGGTGCACGATGTTGCCGTTCTTCACGGCGGGGACGTCCTTCAGGGCCTCGGACTTCTCGATCACCTCGGACGCGGGAGTGGCGTCCTTCGAGGAGCTGATGGCCGCGTCACGGTCCATCACGATGATCAGCTCGGGCTTCGCCTTGGCGATGGCCTCGACGGAGATGTCGTCGCCCTGGTGGTCGTCGGAGCCCTCCACCTCGAGGGCCGGCTTCAGGCCGACCATGTCGAACAGCGGGCCGATCGTGCGACCGGTCTTGGGCACCACGTACCCGATGTCGCCGCCGGAGACGATCAGGCCCATGGCGGACTGGTCCTTGTAGGCGTCCTTGGCGCGCTGCTCGGCCTTGTCGAGATCATCGTTGAGCTTGTCGGCCTCGTCCGTCTTCTGGAAGACCTCGCCCAGGGCGGAGACCTGGCGCTTGAGCTCGGAGTCGAGGGGCTGGTCGTCGCGCGGGTCCAGGTCGAGCATCGCGGAGTCCGGGACGAGCTTCTTGATGTCGTCGTAGTACTGCGAGAAGCGCTGGCCGTTGATCACCAGGTCCGGGTCCACACCGGCAATGGCCTCGAGGTCCGGCTCGCGGTGCGATCCGAGATCCACGATGCTGTCGTCGTCCTTGTAGGCGATCGTGTCCGGGATCAGGGTCTTCGGCGCAGCCTTGAGCTTCACGCCCCAGTCCGAGAGGGTCTCGAACACGCGGTTGTCCGTGGCGACCACGGAGCTGGGCGGGGAGTCGACGGTCTGCTCGCCCTTGTCGTCCTGGATCGTGACCGTGGAGGCGGAGGCACTGGCGGAGGAGTCCGAGGAGGAGCCGCCGGAGCCGCACCCGACCAGCGCGAAGGACGCCACCGCGCACAGGGCGATCCCGGGGAACAGTCGGTTGGAAGACATGAATTTACTCGCAATCTCGTGGCATCGTCTGGTGCAGGCGGCCAGCCATAAGGTGAGCCTAACCTAAATAAAACCTGAAAATCCAGTGGGAATCCTCCCGTGACCTGCGGCTCCCCGGGGTGCGACACCCCGTTGCGCCCGGGCGTGGTGTGATGGAACGGTGAACACCTCCCCCGCACCCCAGGACCCCGAGGCCGCGGGTCTGGCCCAGCTGCTGACCCCCGAGGGGCTGCGCCTGCTCGACGAGCTCGGCCCCTACGACCCTGCCGCCTCGCTGAGCGTCAGCAAGTCCCTGCGCGCCCGCGGCCACTCCCCCGAGCTGGTCTCGGCCGCGCTCACCCAGTCGCGGCTGCGCGCGAAGGCCCGCGCCAAGTTCGGGGACTACGCCCAGCACATGGTCTTCACGCGCGACGGCGTGGAGCAGGCCACGCGCTGGTCCGTGGCCGCCCTGCACGCGCAGCGCTTCGCGCAGGCCGGGATCGAGCACGTGGTGGACCTGGGCTGCGGGGTCGGTGCGGACTCGCTCGCACTGGCGGCCCTGGACCGCACGGTCACCGCCGTGGAGCGGGACCCCCTCACCGCCGCCGTGGCCACCGTGAACCTCACGGGCTGGGACCGGGCCCGCGTGGTCTGCGCGGACGCCGAGACCCTCGACCTCGCCGATCTGGACGCGGGCCCCGTCGACGGCGTGTGGCTCGACCCGGCACGCCGGGTCACGGGTTCCGGGAGCACCCGCAGGATCTTCGACCCCGAGGCGTTCTCCCCGCCCCTGTCCTTCGTGACCGGTCTGGCCGCCGACGGCCTCGCGGTGGGCGCGAAGATCGGCCCGGGCATTCCGCACGAGCACGTGCCCGCGGATGCAGAGGCGCAGTGGATCTCCGACCGCGGGGACGTGGTCGAGGCGGTGCTGTGGTTCAACGCGGTGCGCCGCCCGACGGTGGCCCGCGCGGCACTCGTGCTGGGCCGCGGAGGCGGCGCAACGGCGTCGTCGGCCCCCGGGAGCACGGCCCTCGAAAGCACGGTGCACGAGACTGGCGACACGGAACCCGCCGAGACGGCGGAGAACGCGCCGGCCGCGGCGGAACTGACCTCCGCGTCCTGGCAGTCCCCGGCCCCGGAGGGCAAACTGCTGGGGCCCGTGGGCCGCTACCTCTACGAGCCCGACGGCGCCGTGATCCGCGCGGGGCTCGTCACGGACCTGGCCCAGCACCTGGGCGCGCACCTCGTCCACCCCGCCATCGCCTACCTGAGCTCGGACACGCTCGTGGAGACCCCGCTGGCCCGGGCGTACGAGGTCCGGGAGGTGCTCCCCCACACCGTGAAGGTTCTCAAGAGGTGGGTGCGGGAGCACGACGTGGGCACCCTGGAGATCAAGAAACGCGGCACGGACGTCACACCCGAGCAGCTGCGCCGGCAGCTCGCACCACGCGGTTGCGGGCGTGCGACGCTGGTGATGACACGGCTGCATGATGCCGGGACGGAACGTCGCGTGGTGCTCGCCGTGCACCCCGTAAACTGATGCTCCCTGTGCTGCAGTGACGGGCGGGGCCCGGGGACGGCGTCCCCGGGTACGGTCACGACCGCCGTTTCCGGCGCACCCACGAGAGGACCACGCCGTGCACATTGATTTCCACAGCTCAGACCGCTCCACCCTCGGCGTGGAGTGGGAGGTCGCCCTCGTGGAGCGCACCACGGGCGAACTCGCCCCGCGCGCGGACGAGGTCCTCGAAGCAGTGACAGCCGAGCATCCCGAGCTCGGTGAGGAGGGGGACCACCCACGGGTCACGGGCGAGTTCCTTCAGAACACCGTGGAGATGGTCACAAGGATCAGCGAGACCGTCGGGGAGGCCGTGACGGACCTGGCCAGCACGCAGGACCTGATCCGCGAAGTCACCGACCCCCGCTCGCTCGAGATCTTCGGTGCGGGAACCCACCCGTTCTCCGACTGGACCCAGCAGCCGGTGGTGGACAAGGAGCGCTACTACAAGGTGCTCGACCGCGCCCAGTACTGGGGCCGCCAGATGGTGATCTTCGGCCTGCACGTGCACGTGGGCATCAACCACCGGGACAAGGCGCTGCCCGTGCTGGACGGACTCATGAACTACTACCCGCACCTGCTGGCGCTGTCCGCGAACTCGCCGTACTGGAACGGCCACGACACCGGCTACGCGTCCCACCGCGCCCTGATCTTCCAGCAGCTCTCCACGGCGGGGCTGCCCTTCCACTTCGACACCTGGGAGGAGTACGAGTCCTACGTGGGGGACCTGGTGGCCACCGGTGTGATCGAGGAGATCTCCGAGAACCGCTGGGACATCCGCCCCGTCCCCCGCTTCGGCACCGTGGAGATGCGCGTGTGCGACGGGCCCTCCACCCTGCGCGAGGTGGGGGCGCTCGCCGCTCTCACGCAGTGCCTCGTGGAGTCCTTCTCCCGCGCCCTGGACCGCGGGGAGCCCATCCCCGTGATGCCCCCGTGGCACCACCAGGAGAACAAGTGGCGCGCCGCCCGCTACGGGCTCGACGCGATCGTGGTGAAGGACGCCCAGAACCACGAACGGCTCGTGACCGAGGACCTCACGGAGCTGCTCGAGAAGCTCGAGCCGCTGGCCCGGGAGCTCGACTGCGCGGACGAGCTCGCCCACGTGGAGACCATGATGAACGGCGCCACCGGCTACCAGCGCCAGCGCCGCGTGGCCCAGGAGAACGGCGGGGACCTGCGCGCCGTGGTCATGGACATCGTGGAGCGCAACCGCACCACGCGCTGAGCCGGGCACGACGCCGCACGGCCGGCCGACTCGCGCACGGCCCGGTTCTCGGTCGTCCCGGTTGGGGGCGGCCGCGGAGGTTGGGATTCGCCCGCCCGGGTCCGTCGTCGCGGCCCAGGTGGGCCGGCCCGGTCAGCCCGCGGCGGGCACGGCCACCGTGGTCACGGGCAGGCCGGGGTCCGCGGTGAACTCGATCCCCGTGGGTGCCACGCCCCGGGAGACGAGCCGCGCGCCGAGTGCGGCCACCATCGCACCGTTGTCCGTGCACAGGGACAGCGGCGGGACCACCACCGTGATCCCGTGGCGTGCGCAGCGCTCGGTGACGAGCTCCCGCAGCCGCGAGTTCGCGGCCACTCCCCCGCCCATGAGCAGCGTGGTGATCCCGTGCTCGGTGCAGGCCAGGACGGTCTTGCGGGAGATCACGTCCACCACGGACTCCTGGAAGCTCGCGGCCACGTGCGCCACGGGAACGGGCTGGCGCGCGGCCTGGAACGTCTCGACCACGCGCGCCACCGCGGTCTTCAGTCCGGAGAAGGACATGTCGTAGCGGTGTGGTCCGGGCTTCTCGGCGGAGCCCATGTACTTGCCGGCGGTGAGACCGCGCGGGAACGCGAAGGCGCGGGGATCGCCGTCGGCGGCCGCGGCGTCGATGGCCGGCCCGCCCGGATAGGCGAGTCCGAGCAGCCGGGCGACCTTGTCGTAGGCCTCGCCCGCGGCGTCGTCGATCGTGGAGCCCAGCAGCCGCACGTCGCTCGTGATGCTCTCCACGGCGAGGATCTCCGTGTGCCCGCCCGAGACGAGCAGGGCCCCGAGGTGCTCCGGCAGCTCGCCGCCGTCGCCCAGCAGCCCGACCCCCACGTGGGCGACCAGGTGGTTGATCGCGTACAGGGGCTTGCCCGTGGCGACCGCCAGGGCCTTCGCCGCCGCCACGCCCACCATGAGCGCCCCGGCGAGTCCGGGCCCGGAGGTCACGGCGATCGAGTCGACCTCGGCGAGGCTCACGTCCGCCTCCGCGAGCGCCGCGCGGACGGTGGGGACGAAGGCCTCGAGGTGCGCGCGGGAGGCGATCTCCGGGATCACCCCGCCGAAGCGCACGTGCTGCTCCATGGAGGAGGAGACCGTGTTGGTCAGCAGCTCGGTGCCGCGCACGATGCCCGCGCCGGTCTCGTCGCACGAGGACTCGATGCCCAGCACCAGGGGTTCAGCGGTGTTCATGGATGGTCCTTCCGTCCGCGCTGCGCTCCACGGATCCCTCGGGCGTCAGCTCGCAGCGCATGATCAGCGCGTCGTGGCCCGGCCCGTAGTAGTGGGCGCGGGTGTGGATGTGGTGGTAGCCGAAGCGGCGGTACAGCGCCTGGGCGCGGGGGTTGTCCGCCCGGACCTCCAGCATCATCTCGGTGGCCCCCTGGGCCACGGCGGCCTCGTGGAGCACGCGCAGCAGCGTGGCGCCGAGCCCCCGGCCCTCGTGGGCGGGTGCGACCGCGAGGGTCTGGACGTCCGCGACGGGTGGGATGCACATCATCCCCGCGTAGCCCACGATCTCCCGCTCCCGGGTCACCACCCAGTAGCGACGGGTGGGGTGGGCGAGCTCCTCGTGGAACATCTGCGCGGGCCACGCGTCCTCGGGGAACAGCTCGGTCTCCAGCGCGTGGACGGTCTCCAGGTCCCCCGGCTGCATGGGCCGCAGCGCGTAGCCACGGGGCAGCGACGCCGCCGCGGCCACCACGGGTTCGCCCGGCGTCACGAAGTCGCCCGCTTGGGCGCCCCGGGGACCTTGGCGTCCGACTCGCGCAGGTAGAGGGGTGTGGTGTCCGTGCTCAGCTCGCCGCCGCGGCTCGTGAGCGCCCACGCGGCGCGGGCGAGGTCCGCCGCGCTCGGGGCCACGTCCGTGCCCTGCGCGGCCGGCCGGGGGACACGGTCCGGGTAGAGGCCCGCGCCCGAGCCGTAGCAGGGCATCCCGGGGAGGTCCTCGGGCGCCGCGACCCCCGGCTCCCCCGCGGGCACGGCCTCCGGGCGGTCGTGCGACCCGGTGAGCCGGTAGCGGCGGAAGTACAGCTCCTTGCGGCGGGCGTCCGTGGCCACCGCGAACTCCGGCTCCCCCGCCGCGAGCGCGAGGGGCGCCACGTGGTGGGCCACGGCGTCGAGCGAGCAGAGGCCGTGCACGGGCAGGTCCCAGGCGAAGCCGAGGGCGCGGGCGCTCACCAGACCGGCCCGCAGGCCGGTGAACGGTCCGGGTCCGGTGCCCACCAGGATGCCGTCGAGGTCCGCGCCGGTGAGTCCGGCCCGCGTCATGAGGTCCTGCACCGCCGGGGCCAGGGCCTCGGCGTGCGAGCGGGTGTCGGTGGTGTCGAAGCGCTCGAGCACCTCACCGTCCCGGGACACTGCCACGGACGCGATGGACGAGGAATCCAGACTCAGCAGAAGCACCCGGACAGTCTAAGCCCGCACGGAGAAGCCCCTCCGCGCACGCCCGGGTGGGGCGGCGGAGAGGCCTCTCGGACCGGGCGCGGCTACTGCTGCGCGGTCAGGCGCTCGGCGGCCTTCGCGTTGTTCCGTTCGATCAGACCGAACAGCACGCGGTAGACCACCAGACCCACCAGGGTGATGCCCACCAGGAACCACAGGATGGTGGAGAAGTAGTCCCCCTCGGCGGAACCGCCCACGCTCAGCCCCGCGAACCACGTGGGCTTCGAGGACATCAGCATGGCCGTGTAGGCCACGCCGATCGGGGAGGCCACGTTGATCACGAGGTTGTAGAAGCCCACGGCCACGCCGGACTTCGCGGCGGGCATGAGCAGCAGCGCGCTGGACATCAGCGGTGCGTAGAGCAGTCCGAAGCCCACCGAGAACATGGCCATCGCCACCACCATGGCCACCACGGACACGTTGATGAACACCCCGGCCACCGCGAGCGCGAGCGCCAGCAGGCACAGCGCCAGGGTCACGGCCTGCTTGGAGTCCAGCCGCCGGCTCACTGCCCCGGACATCGCCGCGGTGGACGCGCCCAGCACGTAGCCGGGAATGGTGAGCAGCGAGACCTTGTCCATGGCCATGCCGTGCACGCCGTGGATCGCGAAGGGGAACAGGAACACGAACGCCAGGTTGACCGAGTAGATGATGAACACGATCACCAGGGCGCTGATGTACGGGCGGTTGGTGAAGAAGGACGCGTCGACGAGCGCGCGGGAGTTGGTGCGCACGTGGTGCACGAACAGCACCGTGGCCACCACCACGGGGATCCACCACCACGTGAAGTCCTGCATGAACATGATCAGTCCGGTGGCGATGACACCCACCAGGAACAGTCCGTACACGTCCACGCCGGAGCTCGTGTGCGCGACGTCGTCCGGCACGCGCGTCCTGATGAACGGCAGGGAGAGCACGATCAGCAGCGGGATCAGGAACATCCACGTCCAGGACACGTAGGTGGCCAGGAAGCCCGAGACCAGCGTGCCGATGAGCGAGGCGAGCTGGAAGGACATGTTGGAGAAGCCCAGGTACTTCTTCAGCTCCACGCCCTGGAAGTGCTTGGTCACGTAGACCACGTAGAGGGTCTCCGCGGCGGCGAGGCCCGCCGTCTGGACCACCCGGCCCACGAGCACCACGCCGAAGGACGCGGATCCCACGAAGCCGATCACCGAGCCCACCACGATCAGCCCGATGCTCAGGTACAGCAGCTTGCGGATGGCCACGGAGTCCGCGAGCGCTGAGTAGACCACGGCGCCGATGCCGATCAGCACGCCCGTGAGGGTGGCCTGCAGGCTCACGGTGGACTCGCTCAGGGACAGCGCCGCGGCCATGGGCTGGGACGTGAACTTGAAGCCCTGGTCCACCACCAGGCAGAAGATGAACAGGAACAGCAGGACCGGCACGGCGCGGCGGGGATTCACGCCGGTTGCGGGGCGGCCCGCCGGGGTCGAGGCGGCGCTCTCGGCACCGGCTCCCGACGCGAGGTCCGGGGTCTTCTCGGGGTGGTTCATCTCGTTCACAGCTCCGTCACCGTTGCGGCCAGCTCGATCATCTGCGCGAAGCCCGTCTGGCGCTGCTCCGGGGTCATCTTCTCGTGGGTCACCAGGTTGTCCGAGACCGTGAACATCGCCAGGGCCTCGACTCCCGCCGCGGCGGCGTTGGCGTAGAGCCCCGCGGTCTCCATCTCCACGGCGAGCACGCCCATCCGCGCCCAGCGCTCGGTGGTGTCGTCCTGCGCGTGGTAGAAGGTGTCCGAGGAGACCACGTTGCCCGCGTGGACGGGGATCCCCCGGTCCTCGGCGGCGCGGTGCACGTGGTTCAGCAGCCGGAAGGAGCCGGTGGGCGCCCACGTGCCGGGCAGGTCGAACTGCGCCAGGTAGTTGGAGTCGGTGGACGCCGCCTGCGCGAGCACGAGGTCGTTGAGCGCCAGGTCCGCCGTGAGACCCCCGCAGGAGCCGATGCGCACCAGCCTGGTGCAGCCGAACACGTGGATCAGCTCCCAGCTGTACAGCGCGATGGAGGGGATCCCCATGCCGGTGCCCATGACGGAGAGCTCGCGCCCCTGGTACGTGCCGGTGTAGCCGAGCATGTTGCGCACGGAGTTGAACTGCACGGCGTCCTCGAGGAACGTGTCGGCGATGAACTTCGCCCGCAGCGGGTCTCCGGGGAGCAGGATCGTCTCGGCGATCGGGGCGCCCTGCGGGTTGATGTGCGGTGTGGATGGCGCTGACAAGCGGTCCTCCTCGGGTCGTTCCGCGTCGGGTCCGGCCGAGTTCGGGGCAACGACGACGCCGTCGGGTCCCCCTGGGGTCGCACCGTCTGCGGTGGGCAGTGGTGCTGCCTTCATTGTGGCACGTCGGGGCCCGGAGAACTGCGCGGCCACGGGGCCGGTGCAGGGTGCGCCGGGGCCCGGTTCAGAGGTCCAGGCGGTCCGACCAGCGGGGCCCGTAGCCCCGCAGGATCAGGGTGCGCGGCTCGTCGCCGTCCTGCTCCTCGCCCTCCCACTCGTCGGTGAGCGCCTGCAGCGCCTGCGCCACGGCACCGTCCCCGACGTCGCCGTCGTGGTTGTCGTCGCCGTCGACGTCGCCCGCGTGCCGTTGGTAGGCCAGGGTGGGCGCAGCCGGGTGCTCCCCCGCGGCGGGCAGGACGCCCTGCGGCCGCACGAAGTCCACGACCAGCCGGGACCCGCTGAGGTGCTCCACCTTGGAGGTGCCCCACTCGACCACCGTGACGCACGTGTCCAGGGTGTCCTCGAGGTCGATCGTGTCCACGTCCGCGGCGGTGTCCAGCCGGTAGGCGTCCACGTGCACGAGGTCCGGGCCGCCGGGGCGGGGACCGTCAGGCAGGTTGGGGTGGCGCCGGCTGAGCACGAACGTGGGCGAGATGATCCCTTCCCGCACGCCCAGCCCGTGGCCCAGGCCCTGGGTGAACGTGGTCTTGCCCGCGCCGAGCTCTCCGTTGAGCATCACCAGGTCCCCCGCGTGCAGGTGCGGTGCGAGACGCTCGGCGATCCGCTGCGTGTCCTCGGCGCTGCCCGGGTGCAGGGTGAGCGTCCAGTTGGGCTGCTCGAAGGCCTCCCCGTCCGAGGCCCGCGTGGGGCGCGGGTCCTGCGGCAGGCTGTGGGCGGCCAGGGCGCTCGCGCTGCGGGAGACCGTCACGTCGCCGAGCGTCAGGTGGCTGTGGCTCGTGTACTCGCGGGGCACACGCGGGGAGATCCGCGTGACCACCTCGTAGTTGATGGTTCCCGCGGCGTTCGCCCACTCGGTCACGGAGGGGTGGTCGCCCGCGCCGAAGAGCACGGCCTCGTCCCCCACGTGCACGAGCGGGTCCACGGCCTCGTCCGCCACCGGCTCCCCCGCGGGGACGCCCTCCGGGGTGACCGTGCGCCCCAGCGCGAGGTCCACCACGCACTGGTCCATCGCGATCCGCCCCACCACGGGGTACACCCGGCCGCCGATGCGCACCGGGGCGCCCGTGGCCACGCGGGGCACGCCGTCCGCGTAGCCCAGGGGGATCAGCGCCAGGTGCGTGTCCCTGGCGGTGCGGTAGCTCAGTCCGTAGGAGACGCCGCTGTCCCGGGGCACGGCCTTCACGTTGGCCACGCGGGCGCGCAGCGTCATGGCGGGGATCAGCCCGAACTCCTCGGGCGTGCGGTCCTCGAACGGGCTCAGACCGTAGATGCCCAGACCCACGCGCACCGCGTCCCGGAGCATGGAGTCCGGGTCCGCGAGCTGGTCCGCGGAGAGCAGGCCCGGGGTGTTGGCCGCGTGCACGAGCGAGGGCGTGAGCCCGGCGCGGCGGGCCGTGCGAACGGCCTCCGTGAGGGCGTCGAGCTGCTCCTGCGTCTCGGGGCGGCCGGGCTCGTCCGCCACGGCCAGGTGCGTGAAGACCCCCTCCACGGTGAGCAGGCCCTCCTGCTGGGCACGGGCCGCACGCTCCACGAGGTCCGGCCACTGCCGCGGGGTGGCGCCGTTGCGGCCGAGGCCGGAGTCGAGCTTCAGGTGCACCACCGCGGTGACGCCCGTGCGCCGCGCGGCCTGCAGCACGGCGTCGAACTCCCAGCCGCTGACGCCCAGGCGGACGTCACGGTGCAGCGCTTCGTCGAAGTCCGTGGACATCGTGTGCAGCCACGCGATGACGGGAGCGGTGATCCCCGCGTTGCGCAGCGCCACGGCCTCGGACACGTGCGCCGTGCCCAGCATGTGCGCGCCCGCGGCGAGCGCCGTGCGCGCCACCTCCGGGGCGCCGTGGCCGTAGGCGTCCGCCTTGACCACCGCGATCAGTTTCCGGCCCCTGGCGAGCTGCGTGAGCCTCACCACGTTGTGCCACACGGCGGAGAGATCCACCACCGCACTGCGCTCGCTGGGTTCCTGGGGCTGCCACGACGTCATCACACTCACGCTCCCCATTGTGCCCTGCCGCACCCGGCGTGCGTTCTCCGTGCATCCGTGCGGCGGACGACGACGCCGCGCCCGGACCGCGCGCCGGTAGGCTGGTCGCGTGCCCCACCCCGATCCGCGCCACGTCCTGCTGCTCAGCATGCACACCTCTCCCGTGGACCAGCCCGGCTCGGGGGACGCCGGCGGGCTGAACGTCTACGTGTGGCACCTCGCGCGCGCCCTCGCCCAGGCGGGCTGGCGCGTGGACATGGCCACCCTGGACCGGGACCCGGTCCACGACGCCGGGGTCCGGGCCACCACAGTGGCGAACGGCGTGCGGCTGCTCACCGTGGCCCTGACCGGTGCCGCACAGACCCCCAAGTCCGGCCTGCCGGGGTTCGCACCGCAGTTCGGCCGGGCGCTGGCCGCCCACTACGACCGCGAGGGCGACTTCCCGGCCGTGCTGCACGCCCACTACTGGCTCTCCGGCGTGGCCGCGCTCGAGGCCGCGGCGGTCGAGGTGACCCGCGGCGTGGACGTCCCCGTGGTGCTCACGCTGCACACCTCCGCCGCCGCCAAGAACCTGCGCGCCGGGCCGGACGAGTCCCCCGAGCCCCGCGAGCGCGAGGACGCCGAGCGGGACGCCGTCGCCCGTGCCTGCCGCACCATCGTGAACACCCCCGCGGAGCGGGAGCAGGTCGTGGAGCTCTACGGCGCGCGGCCCGAGCGGGTGGTCGTGATCCCCCCGGGCGTGGACACCACCGTCTTCCACCCGGGAGCCGCCCGTCCCGTCCTCGGCCCCTCGGACCGGGACTCGGACCTCGACGCGGACCGGGAGGCCACCGATCCTGCCCGCCCCTTCACGGTGCTGTGCGCCGGCCGGGTCCAGCCGCTGAAGGGCCAGCAGGTCCTCGTGCGCGCCCTGGGGCTGCTGCGGCGCGAGCACCAGGAGACCCCGGTCCGGCTGGTCCTCGCGGGGGTGGGTGCGCCCGAGTTCCTGGACCGGCTGCACGAGCTCGCGGCGGAGGAGGGTGTGACGGACGCCGTGCAGTTCCTCGGCTCCCTGCCCCGTCCGGAACTCGCAGGGCTCATGGGAGCGGTGGACGCCGTCGCCGTGCCGTCCTCGTCCGAGACGTTCGGTCTCGTGGCCGTGGAGGCGCAGGCGTGCGGAACGCCCGTCATGGCCACGGACGTGGACGGGCTGCGCTACGCGGTGCGCGACGGCAAGACCGGCTGGCTCGTGCCCGGCCGGGACCCCGCGGAATGGGCGAAAGCGATGCACCGCGCGGCAAGCCAACCCGAGCGCTGGCGGGCGATGTCCCCCGCCGCACAGGCGCGCGCGCAGGAGCTGACCTGGGACGACGTCGCCGCGGCGCACGCCCGCACGTACCTCGCCTGTGCGCGGCCCGCTCCCAGCGCCTAAACTCCCACGTGTGACCACCGCGTACCTGAGCCGTGACGCCCTCGCCCGCTATCTGGACCGCTCCCGCATCACCGGGGCCGTCGCCACGCCCCGCGAGGCCAACCTCCGCAACATCCAGGGCTTCCTGGACGGGGACCAGCACCAGCACATGGGGGTGGTGCGCACCCGGGACTGGGACTGGGACTCCGTCTTCGAGCTCATGCGCGAGCGCGTGGGCATTAACGAGGACCCCTCCTACGCCGAGGGCCAGGACTCCATCTCCGCGCAGCTGTGCGTGGCCGCCCTGGACTCGTACGCGGAGATCTTCAGCCAGGCCGTGCAGGGCCGCAAGCGCCTGCTCTTCGCCACCGGCCACCCCGCCGGGCTCGCACCCGTCTACGCCCGGCTCGCGCGCGTCGCCAGGGCCTCCGGCGCCCGCGTCATCCGGATCGACGAGGCCTTGCCCTTCGAAGACGGGGACGTGCGGCAGGTCGAGGACGTCGTGATGGTCGAGCAGTACGGCGGCCTGCGCCACACCCACTTCCCCGATCCCATGAGGCTCGTGCTGGAGCACCTCGAGGAGCAGGGGCGCGAGGCCCCGGACCTCGTGGTCGCGGACCACGGCATGGCCGGTGAGGCCGGCTCCCGGGCGGGCCTGCCCACCATCGCCATCGGCGACTGCAACGACCCCGGGGTCTTCGTCGCCGAGGCGCAGGGCCAGCTGCGGGTGGTCGTGCCCATGGACGACAACGTGGCCCCGCACCTCTACGACCCGCTCGTGGACTACGTCATCTCCCGCGCCGGGCTCGCGGGCCAGGACAGGGCCTGAGCACCACCCCCACGACGACGACGGCGCCCGCCCCTGTGCTCGGGGGCGGGCGCCGTTGTCGTACGGGCACCGTCATCGTATGGGCACCGTCGTCTTAGGGGCTTCGTCGTCTTGGGGGCTTCGCGGGGCGGGGCAGCCGTGCCGGTTCCGGTGCGGGCGGCCCAGTCCAGAGAGCCCCGATGCAGCCGGTTCCGGCACCGTCGAGCCGCGCGCCCATGGTTCCGGCGCGGCCAGGTCACGCCCGCCCGGCCCCGGTTCACAGGGCGAGCAGCGCCTCCACGAGCAGTCCCGCCGCTACTACCAGGAACACGATGCCGGAGACCATCTCCACCTCGGCGGTGCGCTCCCGGAAGAGACTGGCGAGCCGGGGGATGGAGCCCGCCCAGGCCACCGCCAGGAACCACACGAGTCCCACGGCCACGAGCAGGCCCAGAACCGCGAGACCCTCCCACCACAGGATGTCCGAGGGGACCACGGAGCCGAAGAGTGCCACGAAGAACACCACGGCCTTGGCGTTGGCCAGGTTGGTGACCGTGCCCTGCCCCACCGCGCGCCACGGTGTGAGGTTTGCGGTGCCCAGGAAGCCGATCTTGCGGCCCTGCTCCGCGAACTCCTCCTGCATGACCGCGTCCTCCGCAAGCAGCGGGTCCGCGGCGGCGTCCCCGGGCAGGCCCCACGCGACGTCGGGCCCCGCAGCCGGACCCGTCCCGGAACCGGGCCCGGTGGTAACGGTCGTGCCCCCACCGGGGATGGCGCCCGTTCCAGAGGCGGCACTCGCCCCGGAACCGGTCGTACCGGCGCCGCCCGGCCCACGCGCGGCACGCTCCGCCAGCCCGCCGCGCAGCGAGCTGTAGCCCATCCGGGCGAGGAACAGGGCGCCGGCGATCTGCACGACCAGCTTGAGGACGTGGTTGCCGCTGATCAGCACCGTCACGCCCATGAGCGAGAGCGTGATCCACGTGGCGTTGCCCACCATGATCCCGAGAGCCGTGAACAGCGCGTTGCGCCGCGTGGAGAGGAAGGCGTTGCGCAGGATCAGGAAGATGTCCGGGCCGGGGATCACGATCCCGGCGACCCACAGCCCGAGCAGAGCGGCGTACTGCGCGCCGCTCACGCGTGCTTGGATGCGGTGGCCGCACCCCAGATGTTGACGTCCGCGTCCGTGACGAGCTCGTCGATGCGCCGCAGCTCGTCAGCGCTGAACTCCAGGTTGCGCACCGCTCGGGCGGAGTCCTCGAGCTGCCGGGCCGAGGACGCCCCCACGAGCGCGGACGTGACCTGCCCCTGCTCCTGCGGGCGGAGCACCCAAGCAATGGCCATCTGCGCGAGGGTCTGGTCCCGGTCCCGTGCCATCGAGTTCAGCTCGCGGACGCTCTCCAGAGTCTGCTGCGTCAACCACTCCGGGTTGAGCGAGGACTGCGCGGCGGCCCGCGAACCTTCCGGAACGCCATTGAGGTACTTGTCCGTGAGCATGCCCTGGGCCAGCGGGGAGAACGCAATGGAACCCATGCCGCACTCGGCGAGCGCCGCGAGCAGGTTCTTTCCGCCCGCCCCGGCCACGGGCTCCTCGACCCACCGGTTGAGCACGGAGTAGGAGGGCTGGTGGATCAGCAACGGCGTGCCCAGATCCCGCATGATGCGCTGGGCCTCCAGGGTGAGGTCCGCGCTGTAGGAGGACACGCCCACGTAGCTCGCCCTGCCCGAGCGCACGATGTGGTCCAGTGCCCGCATCGTCTCCTCGAGCGGGGTCTCCTGGTCCGGGCGGTGGTGGTAGAAGACGTCCACGTGGTCCAGGCCCATGCGCTGCAGGGACTGGTCCAGCGAGTCCACGAGGTACTTCCGCGAGCCGCCCACGCCCCCGTACGGGCCCGGCCACATCTTCCAGCCCGCCTTGGAGGAGATGACGAGCTCCTGGCGGTAGCGGGCGAAGTCCTCGCGCATGATGCGCCCGAAGTTCAGTTCCGCGGAGCCGGCGGGCGGCCCGTAGTTGTTGGCGAGGTCGAAGTGCGTGATGCCCAGGTCGAAGGCCCGGCGCAGCGTCTCGCGCATCCCGGTCACGGGCCTGTCGTCCCCGAAGTTGTGCCACAGCCCCAGGGAGATCGCGGGCAGCTTCAGCCCGGAGTCCCCCACGCGCCGGTACGGCATGGTCTCGTAGCGGTTCTCGGCCGCGGTCCACACGGTGCCCTCACCAAATGTCAGCATGGCTCCCAGTGTGCCACCGCGGCGGGAGCCCTCGCACGACGACGGCGCGCGGCCCCCGGAGGGAGCCACGCGCCGTCGTCGGTGGGGCGCGGTCAGCTCAGACGCGCAGCACGGCCGCCGTCTCCGGGGCCAGCCGCACGGTGCCGTCCGTGCCCGGCTCGGGCTGCGCGCCGCTCGCGAAGAGCAGCTGCGGCTCGTCCCCGCCCATCAGCGGCAGGTTCCGCGGCTCGTCCGAGAGGTTGATGGCGACGACGACGCCGTGCACGGACTCGGGCTCGCTCATCCGCTTGAGCACGAACCACTGCTCGGAGTCGCTCGCCTGGGTGGCCACGGTCTCCCAGTTCTGGTCCGTGAGCTCGGGGGTCTCCCGGCGCAGCGCGATCAGGTCCCGGTAGGCCTTCAGGATCCGCTCGTGGTCCCCGCTGTGCACCTCGTCCCAGTTGAGCTTGGAGCGCTGGAACGTCGCTGGGTCCTGGGGGTCCGGGACGGTGTCGTGGTCCCACGCCATCTGTGCGAACTCCGCCTTGCGGCCCTTCGCCACGGCCTCTCCCAGCTCCGGCTCGGGGTGCGCGGTGAAGAACTGCCAGGGGGTGCTCGCCCCATACTCCTCCCCCATGAACAGCATGGGGGTGAAGGGCTGGGCCAGCAGCCACGTGGCGGCGGCGATCGCGCGGTCCACGCTCATGGACTGGTTCATGCGGTCGCCGGCTGCCCGGTTGCCCACCTGGTCGTGGTTCTGCAGGAACGTGACGAACTGGTAGGGGCGCTGCTCCACGGGGTCGATCTCCCGGCCGTGGGAGCGGCCGCGGAACGTGGAGTACGTCCCGTTGTGGAAGTACGCGGTGTGCATCGTCTTCTCGAGGGCGTGCAGGGACGCGAAGTCCCCGTAGTAGCCCTGGGTCTCGCCGGTGAACGCGGTGTGCGCGGCGTGGTGGACGTCGTCCAGCCACTGCGCGTCCATGCCCAGACCGTGGCGGTGCGTGGCCGCGATCATGCGGGGGTCGTTGAGGTCCGACTCCGCAATGGTCACCAGGTCCTTGCCGGTGCGCTGCGCCTCCTCGGCCACGCGCTCGGCGATCTCCTCGAGGATGTGTTTCGCGCTGGAGTCCGCGAGGGCGTGCACGGCATCCAGACGGAAGCCGTCCACGTGGTACTCGCGCAACCACATGGTCACGTTGTCCAGGATGTACTCGCGCACCCCGTCCGCGCCCCAGCCGTCCAGGTTGATGAGGTCTCCCCAGCTGGATGCCCCGGGCTTGAAGTAGTCCGCGAACAGGGGCAGGTAGTTCCCGCTCGGGCCCAGGTGGTTGTAGACCACGTCCTGGATCACGGACAGGCCCTTGGCGTGGCACGCGTCCACGAAGCGCTGGTAGGCCGCCGGTCCGCCGTAGGACTCGTCCACGGTGTACCAGGCGACGCCGTCGTAGCCCCAGTTGTGGTCCCCGTTGAAGCCGTTGACGGGCAGCAGCTCCACCCCGGTCACGCCCAGCTCCACCAGGTGGTCGAGCCGCTCGATCGCCGAGTCCAGCGTGCCCTCGGGGGTGAACGTCCCCGGGTGCAGCTCGTAGAGCACGGAGTCCTTGAGCGGACGGGGCCGCCACTCGGCGTCGTGCCACGGGAACTCGTCCGGGTCGAATGTGCACGAGAGCTCGTGGACGCCCTGGGGCTGGCGCCGCGAGCGCGGGTCCGGCAGCACCTGGGAGACCTGCTCGCGCTCCTTGGGGGTGCCCTCGTCGAAGACCTTGCCCAGGATGTAGCCGTAGCGCACGGTGCCCTGGGGGGCGGCGTCGTCGTCGGGCAGCGTCCACCAGCCGGGGCGCTGCGCGAGACCCACCATGGGGTGGTCCTCGCCCTCGATGCGGACGGTCACGGTGCGGGCGTGGGGTGCCCACACGTCGAAGCGGTGGTCTGAGCTCATGGGTCAGTCGTCCTTCCTGCGCAGGATGGCCGCGGGGTAGGTGGTCAGGAGGTCGGCGAGATGGATCCCGTTCCCGGGGGTCGCCGTGAGCTCGCGGCGGGTGAGGATGTCCTCCCACGTGCCTGCGGGCAGGTCCACGGTCTCGTCCGTGAATCCGCCCGCTGCGGCGAGGGTCGCGGGGAAACGGGTGACCACGGTGGCCGCGCCGCCGCGGTCGTAGCCCAGGGCGTGCTCGGCCAGCGCGCCCCGCACGGTCAGCGGCGTGTAGTCCGCGAAGAGTTCAGGTCGCTCACGGCGCAGCCGTAGCACCCGGGACGTCAGCAGCATGCGGGCGGCGCCCGTGCCGTCCACGGGCGGCGTGGCGTGCTCGGTGCCCGGCGCGGCGGCGTCGAGCTCCGTGAGCAGGGTGTCGAGCGCGGCGAAGTCCACCGGACGGCGGTTGTCGGGGTCCACGAGCGAGGGCTCCCACAGTTCCTGGCCCTGGTAGACGTCCGGGACGCCGGGCAGGGTCAGCTGCAGCGCGGTGGCCGCGAGCGCGTTGGCCCATCCGGGCCCCTCGAGCCGCGCGACGCAGCCCTCCACGACGCCGCGGGCGCCCGGGTCCGTGAGCACGAGGTCGATGAACCGGGTGAGATCCGCCTCGAACTCCTCGTCCCCGTCCACCCACGCGGTGGAGACGGACGCCTCCCGCACGGCCTTCATGGCGTAGTCGACGGCGCGGTCCCGCTCGATGGGCCACGCACCCACCAGGGCCTGCAGCACGAGGTTCACGGCGGGCCCGTCCGCCAGCGTCAGACCGGCCTCCCGACCGGTTGCAACCAGTGTGTCCACCGTCTCGGACCACGTGCGGGGGTCCTCGGCGAGCACGGTGATCCGCGCGCGGACGGCGGCGGAGCGCTTGGTGTCGTGGGTGGTGAGCGTGTTCATGGTCAGCGGGCTCTCGCGTTGCCGCCGGGCGGCCGCCTCGTGGAAGGTCTCCGGGGTCATGGAGAAGACCGAGGGGTCACCGCCCACCTCGGTGAGAGAGGTGAGCTGGGTGTAGCGGTAGAACGCGGTGTCCTCCACGCCCTTGGCCATCACCATGCCGGAGGTCTGCTGGAAGCGTCGGGCCACCTCGGTGAGCTCCTCCGTGTGTGCCGCGTCCGCGCCGAGCACCCGGGCGAGGTCCGCGAGTACGTCCGAGAGCTCCGGCCTGGACTGCCGCGCGGCGGCCACGGCCACGGTCAGGTGCTCCGCCCCCTCGGGGAGGTAGGTGCGGTAGACCGGGAAGTTCGAGAGGATCTCGGCGAGCCCGTCGTAGGCCACCTCGTCCCCGTGCCCGAAGTCCTCAGGCAGCTCCCGCACGAGCCGGTGCACCTCCGCGGCCAGCCCGGCGTCCGCCATGCGGCGCTTGGTGCCGTGGATCAGCTCGGCCCAGCGCACGGGCTCCCCGCCGCGCAGCCGGGTGTCCAGCGACGCGAGCTCGTACTGCCCGCGGGGATCGGTCAGCACGCGGTCGATCCAGCCCAGCGAGTCGTAGCCCGTGGTGCCCGCGGTGCGCCACTCACCCGGGAGGTACTCCCCCGGTTCGAGGATCTTCTCCACCACGGTCCACGCCCCGCCCGTGAGCTCCGCGAGCTTGTCCAGGTAGTCCTGCGGGTCCCGCACGCCGTCCGGGTGGTCGATCCGCAGCCCGTCCACGAGACCCTCGCGGAACCAGCGGGAGACCTCGGTGTGGGACGCGTCGAAGACCTCGCGGTCCTCCACGCGCACGCCCGCCAGCGTGGCCACGGTGAAGAACCGGCGGTAGTTCAGCTCGGAGTCCCCGCGGCGCCAGTTGATCAGCTCGTAGTGCTGGCGGCCGTGCACCTCGGCGGGGTCCTCGCCCTCGCTCCAGGTACCCTCGGCCAGGGGGTACACGTTGTCGTAGTAGTGCAGCGTGCCGTCCTCGACGGTGAGCGCGGAGAGGTCCTCGTCCCCGTCGCCCAGCACCGGGATCAGCACCTTGCCCCCGCCGGCCGCCCAGTCGACGTCGAACGCGTCCGCGTAGCGGCTGTCCCGGCCCTCGGCCAGGAGGTCCCACCACCACGGGTTCTGCTCCGGTGCGGCCACGCCCTGGTGGTTGGGGACGATGTCCACGACGACGCCCAGCCCCGCCGCGTGGGCGGCCTCCGAGAGCGCCGTCAAACCCTCGGAGCCTCCGCGTTCGGGGTCCACCTCGGTGGGATCCACCACGTCGTAGCCGTGGTCGGAGCCACTCGTCGCACGCAGGATGGGCGAGAGGTAGACCCAGTCCGCGCCGAGGCGCCTGATGTAGGGAACCAGCTCCGCGGCGCGGTGGAGGTCCTGCCCGGACGTGATTTGAAGGCGGTACGTGGAAGTGGGTGTCAGCACCCTTCCAGTCTTGCCGAGTCCGCCCGCTCGTGCCAGTCCATCCGCCCGGGGCGAGAGAACCACCGCCACAGGGGGCGAGGAACGCGCCGCCCACCCTGGGACGGCGCGTTCCACGTGCCTACGCTCAGACGTCGGCCGGTGTCCTCAGACCTCGTCCGCCGTGGCGGCGTAGACCGCCGCAGAGGCGGCCACCGAGGCTGCCACGGAGGCATCGGGCTCCTCCTCCGGCTCCTCCCACGCCCGCAGCAGCACGGTGGACTTGCCCTCCATGCTCAGCACGGTCGAGTGCTCGCGCACCGCTCCACCCCCGTGCTTGCCGGCGGTGTCCATGATCTCCCCCCACTGGTAGCCGTATTCGGCCGGGGGCAGCGTGACATCCACAGCCTCCGGGTTGGAGTTGAAGTAGACGATGAAGTTGTCGTCCGTGATCCGTCGGCCGCGCATGTCCACCCCAGCGATGCCCTGGCCGTTGAGCCACATGCCCACGGAGCGGGCCAGCGGCTCGTCCCAGTCGGCGGGGACCATGGGGGTGCCGTCCGTGTTCAGCCAGGCAATGTCCGGCATGGCGTCGCCCTCGGTGATCTCACCCATCTCCACGGGTCGGCCGTCGAAGAACTGCGAGCGCCGGAACGTGGGGTGCTCGTGGCGCAGGTGCGTGATCACGGAGGTGAACTCCACCAGGGGTGCGTCCACCTTCTCCCAGTTGATCCATGTCAACTCGTTGTCCTGGCAGTACGCGTTGTTATTCCCCCGCTGCGTGCGCCCGAGCTCGTCCCCGTGCAGGAGCATCGGCGTGCCCTGGGAGAGCATCAGGGTGGCCAGGAAGTTGCGCTGCTGGCGCGCGCGCAGGGCAAGCACCTCGGCGTTGTCCGTGGGTCCCTCCTCGCCGCAGTTCCAGGAGCGGTTGTGGGACTCGCCGTCGTTGTTGTCCTCGCCGTTGGCCTCGTTGTGCTTCTCGTTGTAGGACACCAGGTCCCGCAGCGTGAAGCCGTCGTGGGCGGTGACGAAGTTCACCGAGGCGAACGGGCGGCGGCCGCTGTTCTCGTAGAGGTCCGCCGAGCCCGTGACACGGGACGCGAACTCGCCGAGGGTCGAGGGCTCGCCCCTCCAGAAGTCGCGCACGGTGTCCCGGTACTTGCCGTTCCACTCGGTCCACTGCGGCGGGAAGTTGCCCACCTGGTAACCGCCGGGGCCGATGTCCCACGGCTCGGCGATCAGCTTGACCTGCGAGACGATCGGGTCCTGCTGGACGAGCTCGAAGAACGTGGAGAGCTTGTCGACGTCGTAGAACTCACGGGCCAGGGTGGCCGCGAGGTCGAAGCGGAAGCCGTCCACGTGCATCTCCGTGACCCAGTAGCGCAGCGAGTCCATGATCAGCTGCAGCGAGTGCGGGTGGCGCACGTTCAGAGAGTTCCCGGTGCCCGTGTAGTCCATGTAGAACTTCTGGTCGTCCTCCACGGTGCGGTAGTAGGCGTTGTTGTCGATGCCCTTCATGGACAGCGTGGGGCCCAGGTGGTTGCCCTCCGCGGTGTGGTTGTAGACCACGTCAAGGATGACCTCGATGTCCGCCTGGTGCAGCGCGCGCACCATGGCCTTGAACTCCTGCACCTGGCCGCCCAGGTGGGAGGCCGCGCTGTACTCGTTGTGCGGGGCGAAGAACGCAATGGTGTTGTAGCCCCAGTAGTTGCGCAGGTCCTTCTCCAGCAGGGTGGAGTCCTGGACGAACTGGTGCACGGGCATGAGCTCCACCGCTGTGACGCCCAGCTTCTTGAGGTGGGCGATCACGGCCGGGTGGGACACGCCCGCGTAGGTGCCGCGCTGCTCCTCCGGGATCTCCGGGTGCTGCTTGGTGAGGCCCTTCACATGTGCCTCGTAGATCACCGACTTGTGGTACGGGGTGTGGGGGGTGCGGTCACCCTCCCAGTCGAAGAACGGGTTGATGACCACGCCCTTCATCATGTGCGAGGCGGAGTCCTGGTGGTTCTCGGAGTCCTCGTCGCCGAAGTTGTAGGAGAACAGGGACTCGTCCCAGTCGATCTCCCCCTCCACGGCCTTGGCGTAGGGGTCCAGCAGGAGCTTGTCCGGGTTGCACCGCAGCCCCTGGGAGGGGTCCCACGGGCCGTGCACGCGGTAGCCGTAGCGCTGGCCCGGCTGCACGGAGGGGAGGTAGCAGTGCCACACGTAGCTGTCCACGGCGGTGACCTCCACGCGGGTCTCCGTGCCGTCCTCGTCGAACAGGCACAGCTCCACGCGGTCCGCGACCTCGGAGAAGATCGCGAAATTGGTCCCCGTCCCGTCGAACGTCGCGCCCAGCGGGTACGGGTGTCCTGGCCAAACTTCCATGTACTTCTCTCCTCAGCGTGTGGTGGGGCCGGTCACGGGTCACCGTTCTCGGCCGACCACCCACCCTAGTCGCTTCCCCCCGGCCTCACGGACGGGTGAGAACCGCCCGCACGTGCTCTGCGAGCACCGACGGCGGCACCGGGCCCTCTCCGCCGGCCCGCGAGGCGAGCGCGTGCAGCCCCGCTCCGAGCGCGGCCGCCGCGGCCCAGCGGCCCTCG